>JAIWNO010000249.1 GCA_020216785.1 Desulfomonile sp. | reverse complement strand
GTACACATCAGGATTGCGTACCTCTCCGCCTTGCAGCTCGATGTATTTGACGAATTGCTGAATTGCAGCAGCGTGATCGCCGGAACGAAAGAGGTCCTCCGCGTCCCGGATTGACTCGGAAATCATCGCGGCGCGTCGTTCGACCTCCTTGGCCTTTCGCTGCCGCATAAAGAGAAACGCTGCAGCTCCCACCGCTATCACTCCGAGGGCGATCGCGATCGGCAAGAGCAGAGGGCGTCCTCTTTTTTCCGGCGGCCTCCAGGGCTCGGTATGCGAGCGCAGGACCCATCCGGAGGAATTTGCGTCCGGGAGTTTCACCTCAATGTACATTCCACTGCGGTTGAGCACTTCAAGCATCTCGCCGTGCAATACCATTGCCCGAACTTCGGCCTTCGGGTCTGGAGCTGAGAGGACTCTGGTCGAGAGCCCGTCAGGCGCCACAATCCGCACCGCGTCGATGAATTGCTTTTTGGCGAGCGCCTCGACGATCGGGAGCAGCAAGAAGCCAAGGCACAATACTAACGCTCCCGCAAGCGCTCTGACCGCTACCACCGGAGTCAACGATATTCCCTCGCTTTCCGGTTTTAGTTAATATAATAATAATGCATTTATGACCTTATCATGAATGGTGGCGAGGGTAAACACCTAATTTCCCTTTGAGAGGGCTGCCACCGCCGCAAGAGAGGACACATGCGACAGTCGGTTCAATATGAACAGGGTCCCATTCGGCCGCCAAGCGAGGCAGGAAGCCTCCTCATCCGCGTGACACGAAATTGCCCGTGGAACCAGTGCGCGTTCTGCACCACGTATAAAGGGCAAAAATTCTCGCGCCGTTCCCTGGAAGAAATCAAAGCGGATATCGACGCGGCCAAGGCAATCGCCAATCACATTGCCGAAATGTCATGGAGCAACGGTGACGGCGGCCGCCTGACGCGGCGGGTGCTTGCACAAGTTGTCGGCGATCCGCGGCTGAACGACTGCTATCGGTCGGTCGGGTTATGGCTGGCGTCGGGCGGTGAAACGGTTTTTCTTCAGGACGCGAATTCGCTTATGCTCTCAACCGATTCACTCGTTGAGATTCTCGACCACTTACGGAAGACTTTCCCGGACCTTAAGCGTGTCACTTCATACGCTCGCGCCGCCACGCTCGCGAAGAAGTCCGTCGAGGACCTGGTCCGACTGCGGGAACGGGGCCTTGTTCGGCTCCATGTGGGGATGGAATCCGGGTCGGACCAAGTTCTTAAGCTCATCAACAAAGGCTGCACTCAGGAGCAGCTGATTGAAGCGGGCAAGCGCGTGGTGGCCGCGGGGATCTCGCTTTGTCTCTATATCATTCCGGGCATCGGGGGACGGGGCTTCAGCACGGAGCATGCTACCGAATCAGCCCGCGTCGTGAACACGGTCAATCCGGCGTTTGTCCGCTTCCGATCGCTTTATGTCAGCCGCAAGAGCACACTTCGGGAAATGGTTGACAAGGGAGTGTTCGACCCGCCGGATGAAGACGAGATAGTGCAGGAAATCAAGCTCTTTCTCTCAAGCCTCGGCGATGTCAGTACCACGATAGTCAGCGATCACATTCTCAATCTTTTGGAAGAGGTGGAGGGAAGCCTCCCTCAGGACCGCGACAAAATGCTTGCTGTACTGGATCGATACTTGAACATGCCAAAGGACGACCGGCTGCTCTTTCAGTTAGGACGCAGGGCCGGATTACTGCGCTCCTTGGACGACCTCAATCAATTCGGCGTGCGGAGCCGCTTGGAGGATGCGAAAGCACAAATTGAGAAAGAGGTCCCCGGCGGGGTAACAGAGTATATCGCTTCGATAAAGAAGCAATATATCTAGTAGATCGATTTGGAAATGCCTTTACGTGGTCACCAGCGACAGTCTCGGTCAGGGACGGGTCTGAGACCCGCCCCTACAAAGCTCCATAATGAAAAAGGCCGGTGTTGCTGCCGGCCCTTTCTTTGTTGCCTGCCTATCAAAAGGCGGAGAATGCCCTCCGCTTTTCACTCGTCATTCTTGATGTTCAGGGCCGTATCTGAAACAGGCTTCTGATGCTCAAGCTTGAACTCCTTCACACTTACTTCTGATTTGAGCCATTCCAAAGCCTTCTTCACCACAATGTCCTTTTCTACGTCCACCGTCGGTTGTGGATAGCGGCTTTTCTTCTTTTTCTTGTTGTTATCTTTCGATTCCGCTGCTTCTTCCTCTTCGGCTTGCTTTTCCAATTCCTGTTTGAGATCCACGTCCGGCTGAATGCCGGTCTTCTGAATATGGCGACCGAGCGGTGTATAGTAGTAAGCCGTGGTGAGTCTGAGGCCCGATCCGTCCTCAAGCGGGATAATCGTCTGGACTGACGCTTTGCCGAAAGACTTGGTGCCGAAGATCACCGCGCGGTCGTAATCCTGCACCGCTCCAGCCACGATCTCCGAAGCGCTCGCGCTTCCCTCGTTGATCAAGACGGCAAGCTTGAACTTATAATGGGTGCCGCCGCGTGTTGCCCGAAACTCCATGCGCTGGTCTTTGACTCTCCCGTCCGTGTATACGATGAGCCCGTCGTCGATAAAAAGGTTGGCAACCTTGACCGCTTGGTCGAGCAAGCCGCCCGGGTTATTCCTGAGGTCCACGATCATTCCCTTGATGTCCTTGTCGCCGCCGAAGCTCTTGACCGCAGCTTTCAGGTCGCTCTCCGTGCTCTCTTGAAAGTTGACCACCCTAATGTACGGGTAGCCCGGCTCGACAAGCTGGGATTTAACCGATTTCACGTGGATGATATCGCGACTTATGGTGAAATCCTTATACTTTTTGAAACCATCCCGCATGATGGTGAGCGTTATCTTGGTCCCTTTCGGACCCCGCATCTTCTTTACGGCCTTTAACAGGGTGATATTCTTCGTGGACTCGCCGTCAATCTTAATGATTTTGTCGCCCGGCTGTAAACCTGCCTTGTACGCCGGGGTGTCTTCGATCGGCGAGACAATGGTAAGAACACCATTGTCCAACGTGATCTCGATCCCGAGTCCACCAAACTCGCCTTTGGTCTCGACCTGAAGTTCCTTGAACAGGTCCTCGGTGAGGAAGGAGGAATGCGCGTCCAAAGACTGGAGCATGCCGTTGATTGCGCCTTGGATCAGCTCCTTATCGTCGACGTCCTTTACGTAGTTTTTCTGCACAATTCGCATAACTTGGCGGAAAAGGCGCAATTCCTTATAATCGGGCGACTTGGCGATAGCCCGGTCTTGAAGCGGTGAAAATGGAAGGACGCTCACCGCTGTAATCGTTATCACGAAAACAGTGAGCTTTATCAGTCTGTTAAACGGCATGGGAGAGCCTCCCCTCAACGGTTCGACGAGCTTTGAGAAAAAGCCGCCTTCGATAATTTGCTAATGCATGGTATCATACCACGCCAACTCCCACAAGCGAGGATATCAGGGGCTTCAAAAATGTCACATCCGGCAGCCTACCGCGTGGATTCCCGAATGATACCTCCCGTCGTGTTGGCGATGTTCGCGGGAGCCGCGCTGATCGGCATCGAAGGGATAACGCGACGCGGATTGCTCCTGCTGATGCTTCTTATTCCGTTCTACTACCTTGGTGCAGAGGTTCTCGCCCGCCAAGTGACGGTGGGCGACGAGGGAATTACCATCAGGAAGCTCCTGTGGACCGTGCGGCTGGAGTGGCGCCATATCGAGACTCTCGACGCGGTCCGCACCGGCCACAAGGTTTTTCTGATCCTGCTCCCGTTCGAAGGACGTCCCACTTTCGTGACCAACACCCTCAAACCATTTAACGATCTGACGCGACAGGTGCTGGAGCGAGTGCCCGAATCGCGGATCTCTCCCAAGGCGCGGGAACTGCTCGAAGGCGCTCCTTCTAAGATCGGTCCCGTCATACAGGCCTGGATCGTGTGTCTTGTCTTGGCCGGGTGCGCGGTAGGTAGGCTTGCGGGCTACGGGTGACAAGGTACTGTCGCAATAAGATTTTTCCAGACATAAGCGCGTTGTAGCCATTCTGTCCCGTGGGAGAGGAAGAATTTCGTTTAGCCGCTGAGCACGCGGAGGGCGCAGAGAGAGGTTGGGGCGGACCCGCGGAGACTGTCTTAAAACTCGGGAGAAGTTGAAAATCGTAGCACGATCGAGTCTGGGGTCCGTCTTTGTCTCCCTCACCCCGGCCCTCTCCCAGTGGGAGAGGGATACCTGTGGAGCCGATTTCCGGTCTCCCCTCCCTCAATGGAGAGGGTTAGGGTGAGGGGTATTCGTGCTACGATGGCAGCTCTTGTACGGATTCTGAGTCAGTCTCCGCGTGTCCGCCCTTGATCAACCGTGTACAAGCCCAAACAGGGCGCACACGCTGGTGCGTCCCCACAGACATGTCCCTCGCGTCACTGAACTATTACAGGGCGTTGACCAAAAGGCTTGACACCTCGGTGGGTGCCGGGTAATGTCCGCTCCGACCATCTCCGGACGTCGGGGTGATCTATGAGAATAACGCCGCTTGCGAGCGGAAGCGCTGGGAACTCATTTCTCCTTCAAGCCGACAGTGCCTCGATCCTCATTGACGCGGGGCTGACCGCGAAGCAGATTACGCTGAGGCTTGGGTGTGTGGGCGTGGACCCCGCGTCGCTAAGCGGAATTATTGTCTCCCACGGCCACTCCGACCACGTAAAGGGTGTCGGAGTGCTGTCTCGAAAATACAAGCTGCCGGTATGGATGAATCGAGGCACATGGGATGTCGCCTGCAGCTCGTTGGGCGAGCTTCATCGGCTCCAGTTCTTTGAAACAGGGAAAGTCTTCAACATCGACGGCCTCCGGGTGCATCCATTTTCCGTGCCTCACGACTGCGCGGACCCCGTCGGCTTCCGGATCACCTACGGCACCGCGAAAATAGGGATTGCCACGGACCTGGGACTGGCAACGAACCTTGTGCAGACCGTCCTGACAGGACTTCAGGTGGTGGTGATCGAAAGCAACCACGACCCCAAAATGCTACGGGACGGGCCGTACCCGTGGGAACTCAAACAACGGGTGCAAGGCAGGCTCGGACATCTCTCCAATCAGGCCAGTGCACGGCTTTTGGAGCGCATCTTCTCGGATGAGTTGCGCGCGGTAATCCTTGCCCATGTGTCGCAAATCAACAACCTGCCTGAACTTGCCCTCGAAAGCGCCAGGAACTGCCTCGGCGAATTTCTGGCCAATGACGGGACCCTCTACTGCGCCTCCCAGGACGAGGTCGGCGAAACCATCGAGTGGTAGACGCCGTTTTGGCGCGTCATTGCTCAGTAGCGGATCGATTAAGAATTGGGTTCGCTTTGTGTTCGGCTGCTGTTGTGGGTAGGGGCGGGCCTCCATGGCCGCCATCTTACTCGTTGACCGCAAATTCGTATGAAGGTCGCCGCCATAGGCACCTGCTATCGGGTGTGCGTATGGGGAGACGCGGAGGGGAGATGGAGTCTCCTCTCCGCAGGATGGCGCCCGTGGCGTCTTAATACCCATCTCCGAGGCGAAGCCACGGAGCGTTCACCGAAGCCGACGACTTTCATGATTCATTGTGCCAAAAATCGGGGCATCGGAATTGGAATGAGATCTCCGCCAGTTTTCAACGCGTGCCGCCATAGAACAAAAAAGCCGACTGCTCCGCGTCGACTCGCTCAATCTCTTTTCTGGAGGCGGCTGGCGGATTTGAACCGCCGTATAACGGTTTTGCAGACCGTCGCCTTACCACTTGGCTAAGCCGCCTCGCGTCGATCTATGTTATGGATTTGGGCCTCCGATGTCAAGAACGGAGTGCCGCGTGGCCTGCCGTCCCTACGTCATCTATTCAAACTAAAGAATCGCTATTAGGTTTCCGCGATTTGACCGCAACCTGTTGAGCGATTTAGTTCCGGAAGAGCTGGAAATCGTATTGCGATTTGTGCTAGACATACACGAGTCGTTTTCGCCGCGGCCGCGTGGCCGATGCCTGTGTAGGTCGGCCCAGCGTCTGCCGCTGAGCAGTTCCGAACGCGCATTTCCTTTCCAGAATCAATGGAGGCTGCCATGAAAAAGTGCCTTGTTGTCGTCCTCTGTCTAAGCATTGTTGCCGTCGCGGGAATGTCGGCGATCGCAGCAGGCCCCATGCAGGTGAAGTTCGGTCATATCGCTCCACCGTTCCACGGTCAGTCCAAAGGAGTAGACGCATTCGCGGCGTATGTGAAAGAGAAAACCAACGGTGCAATCGAGATCAAGACGTTCCCCTTCGGCCAACTCGGCACAGAGGCGTCTCTGGCCGACCAGGTGCAGTCCGGAACGCTTGAGATCGCGTCCATCACTTCGGCGATCCTGTCGAATTTCGTTCCCCAGTTGGCTGTTCTCGACCTTCCCTTCGTCTATCCTGACCGGAAGACCGCGTACGCAGTCCTGGACGATCCCACTGTCCAGGAAAAGATCTTCAGTTTTCTGCCGGCCAAAGGTTTTATCGGTATTGGCTGGACCGAGAACGAGTTCCGGGATATCACCAACACGCAGCGCGACATACGCAAACCCGAGGACCTGAAAGGCCTCAAAATCAGGGTGATGGAAAGCCCTATTTACATCGACACGTTCGAGCAGCTCGGCGCTTCGGCGATTGGTCTGCCGTTCCCTCAATTGTACAGCGCCCTTCAGAACAAGACGGTCGATGGCCAAGAAAACCCGCTGCTCACTTCTATTATGATCAAGGCTACCGAAGTGACCAAACACGTCACAAAGACCGGCCACATTCTCACCGAGTGCCTGATCGTGGTATCGCCGGACTTCTGGAAAAAACTTACACCTGAACAGCAACAGATAATGCGCGACGCGGCCAAGCTGTGCATCAAGACCAACCGGGAAGTCAATGCAGAACTTATGAAGAATCTTCCCGGTATGAACATGTCGGTTGAGGAATATTGCAAGAAAAACGACGTGAAAGTCATCGAACTCACCCCCGAGGAGCGCGAGGCCTTCAAAAAGGCCATGACGAAAGTGTGGGAAAAATACCGCACCAAGATCGGGCCGGAGACCTTCGATTTCTTTATCAAGAAGGTTGAGGAGCACTCGGGTAAGAAATAGGGCGGTTGTTTGCGGTCGATTGGGCAATCCGTTTGTAGGGGCGGGGGCCAGACCGAATGCCGGTGATTTAAGGGGATTTGATGTGTCGCAGGCTTTCCAGCCGGCGACATATTTGCCTGAAAAACCGGCGAGCTGGAAAGCCCGCCTCACATTGGAGAGTTAGGCCGGACTCTTAAATCACAACCATTGGGTATCAGACCCGCCCTTTGATGCCGGTGTATATGCAGGAACCCTTGCAGCTTCTGTGAGTGAGAAACGCCGGAGATGACACGGGAGAGCAACGCCATCGATGAAGAAAATCATCGCCATCTTCAACCGGATAGAAGAGTGGACGCTTGTATTTGTCTTGCTGACGCTGGCGCTCATTTCGTTCATCCAGGTAATTTGCCGCTACTTGCTCGGATTCAGCTTCAATTGGCTTGAAGAGGTCGTCCGATACGTCGGAGTGTTTATCGCATTCCTTGGCGCGTCGCTTGGGGTCAAGTACGGGACCCACTTCTCGATGGATTTCCTGTACGAGCATGTCGGCAATGACCGGTTCCGTCACGGCATGAAGCTGGCGGTGTGCCTGATTTCTGCAGCGCTGTTCCTTGTGGTGGCGTGGTACGGCTGGGAACAGGCCATGAAGCTGCGCCGGTTCGGAGCGGGCATGTCAGTGCTGCCGCTGCCGAAATATGTGGCGTACCTCCCGATACCGATTTTTTCTGTGTTTATTTCCGGGCGATTTCTTATCCTCGGCTGGAAACACGTAAGAGGCCTTCTGCTCGGCGAGCCTTTTTCTCTGGTGGGCGGCAAACCATGATTACCACGCTGATCGTCCTTTTTTTTCTCTTCCTGGTAATGGGCATGCCCATTGCGATCCTCTTGATTGCCACCACAGGCATCACGCTGGCCGCGTATACCACCACGTCGCTTCTGGTACTGCCACAGCAGTTGTTCAACGCTCTGGACAACTCCATCCTCATGTCGATCCCATTTTTTATCATTGCCGGCGCGGTCATGACCGAAGGGGCCATGTCCCGCAAACTGATCGATGTCGTGAATGTGGTGGTAGGACATTACCCGGGCGGATTGGCGATTGCGTCGACGCTGGCGTGCCTATTTTTCGCGGCCCTTTCGGGATCGAGTCCCGCGACGGTGGTGGCGATCGGGTCGGTGATGATTCCCGCGCTCATCAAGGCAGGGTACGGTGAGCGGTTTTCCATCGGACTATTGACCTCCGCCGGTTCGCTGGGGATCGTGATCCCGCCGTCAATTCCGATGATCCTCTATTGTCTCGTGATGAACGTGTCGGTGGCGGAGCTGTTCATGGCGGGGATCCTGCCCGGGCTGCTCATCGGAGGATCCTTCATCCTTTACACCATGTGGAGGGCGCATAGGAATCAGTGGCGTTTTGGAGAACGTCGGTCGTGGACCGAGATCTGCACCGCTCTGCGCGATGGCTTCTGGGGACTGATGCTCCCGGTGATCGTGCTCGGCGGCATTTATTCGGGGGTGTTCACCGCGACGGAGGCCGCCGCGGTAAGCGTGGTGTACGCGCTGTTCGTGGAGCTGGTTATCTATCGGGAAATCCGTATCCAAGACGTGCCGAGAGTCTGCAAGAACGCCTCGATACTCTCGGCATGTCTGTTGTTCATCCTCGCGTGCGCGATGACGCTCATTTGGCTGCTCACAGCCGAGCGGCTCCCGCACCAGGTTGCGGAGGTGATCACGCAGCACGTTCATCATCCGTGGATATTCCTGATGTTCATTCTGATTTTGTTTCTCGCTCTCGGCACGGTCATGGACAATGTGTCCGCAATGATTATCCTGTCGCCGCTGTTCATGGAGACGCTCAACCGTTTCGGCATCGATTACATCCACTACGGCATTATCATGGTGCTCGTCATCGAGTTTGGGTTTCTCACTCCGCCGTTCGGCCTGAATCTCTTCGTGGCGATGGGGCTGACCAATAGGAGCCTCACTGAGGTATCACTCGGCGTTATGCCTTTCCTCCTTCTGCTGCTGGGGTGTCTGCTGCTTGTCACGTTTGTCCCATGGATTTCTCTCGTGCTGCCGAATCTTTTGCTGCGTTAGGGGAACACAATCGGGTGGTGGCGGACCAATAATGCAAGCGCCGCGATACCGGCTTCCGACAAAGCTTTAAGTTACAAGTAAATTCTATTGAAATTGCCTCAGTATTTATCTATAGGCATGGACAGTCGCCCGGTTCCGTGGTAAAGTCCGCGGGCGGGATTGGAAGAGGAGGCAGGTCGTGGCCCACCCCCACAACGTAAGTGAGCGAAACCAAAACCCATTCCGAGAATTTCGCCAGCGGCCGGAACGCCGACGAAAACGGGGTTCGGTCTTGGGCTCGATGGTGCGGTTTGTGCTCCTTGTGGCGCTCGGGTGCACCGCTGGTGGGGTAGGAATTGCTGCGCAGGGGTATCTTTTCTTCGTCCATAATCTGCCGAGCGTTGAAAAGCTCAAGAATTACGCCCCTCCCGTCGTTACGCAGATGTATGCAGACGGAGGCGAACTCATCGCTGAATTCGCTGCCGAAACGCGATTTCTCGTTCCAATCGACCGGATTCCGAAGATTGTCCAGGAGGCGTTTATATCTGCAGAGGACAAGAATTTTCGATCTCACCCGGGTGTGGATCGGGAAGCAATCCTTCGGGCCGTCATACAGAATATTAAATCCGGCGGGCGCGGGCCGGGCGGGTCTACGATAACGCAACAGGTGGCCAGGACGTTCCTGCTGACTCCGGAGAAGAAACTCATCCGAAAGATCAAGGAGCAGATCCTCGCCGTCCGCATTGAGGGCTCGCTCAGCAAAGAACAGATTCTTCACCTGTATTTGAACCAAATCTACTTGGGCAGCTCTGCTTATGGCGTAGAAGCCGCCGCCCGAACCTATTTCGGCAAACACATCCATGAGGTGACCATCGCGG
>JAIWNO010000248.1 GCA_020216785.1 Desulfomonile sp. | reverse complement strand
AAGCTGCCATGCTCGCGGGTCTTCCCCAGCGGCCGGCCGACTATTCGCCCAAGAAGAGCCTCGAAAAGGCGATGGCGCGTCGCAATTACGTGCTCAGACGTATGCTCGAAGACGAAAAGATCACCCAGGCCCAATACGATCAGGCCGTGGATGAAGAACCGAACATCGTCACGCGCAGCGACCCGCACCTTGGCGCAGCGCCCCACTTTGCAGAGCACGTGCGTCGGTACATTCAACAAAAATACGGATCAGACGCTTTGTACAGGGACGGCCTCCAAGTGTATACCACGGTGGATCTGCGCCTCACGCAGCTCGCCGAGAGAGCGATGGATATGGGGCTGCGAGAACTCGACCGCCGCCAGGGATACCGCGGCCCGATCAAAACGCTCAATGCCAAGGGCGTGCTGGAATTCCTCGAACAGAAGTCTAAAGGTCTCACCGAACCCCTCCGCTTTGGGGACATTACCACCGGTGTGATTACAGCAATCGACGACGAAAACATTTACGTCCGAATGGGCACTTTTGCGAACGGGAACACGAAGAAGGATTATGTGGGACGAATCAAGATCGACAAGAATCCCAAGTGGTGGGTTCGCAAGCCCTACATTCGACCGCAGATGCGAACCCGCAACTTCGCGGAAGGCGACCTGCCCTTCCAAGTAGGCGATGTGATTCTGGTGCGCCTGTTGGACCTGAATGAGATCCGCCGGGATATTCAGCTGAAGAAGTTCGGTGCGATCGACCCGAATACGAAGAATTTCTCCGAAGCCGCGCTCCCCTACTTCCCCTTGGAGCCGGAACAGGATCCCGCGGTGGAATCAGCTCTTCTGTTCCGGGAGAACCGTACTGGATACGTGAGGGTGATGCTTGGAGGCCGGGTCTTCTCAGAAGCGAAATTAAACCGCGCGATCCAAGCGAAACGGCAGGCCGGCTCATCCTTTAAGCCCGCTATCTATGCAGCGGCATTAAACAGGGGCTTCACCTGCGCTGACGTCATTATCGATTCGCCGGCATCGTTTATGGTTCCCGGCACCGGCGAGGTCTGGAGACCCAAGAATTTCGGCGGCGGTTTTCTCGGCCCGATCAGCTTTCGTGAGGCCATTGTCAAATCGAGGAATATCCCCACAGTCAAGATCCTCCAGCAGATCGGCATCGAGCACGCCAGAGCGTACGCCCGGAAGCTTGGATATACCTCGCCTATGCCCAACAACCTTACCATGGCTCTCGGCTCAACGAACGTTTCGCTCGAAGAGCAGGTGGGGGCTTTTTCGGTCTTTCCCAACCGAGGATATCTGGTACCGTCGGTTTATGTGAAAAAGATCGTGGACAGGAACGGCCGTGTGTTGGAAGAGAATCCGCCTCCGGTACTCCTGGACGATCCGCTGAAGATAGACCAGCCTCAGGTGCAAAAGGTCTCCCACGAAACGTCGGGTGCCGTGGGCTCGTCCGATACGCCCGAACTGGGCGCCGCGTTCCTTCGACGGCGCATCGATGAGGGGACCGCGTACATCATGTGCAGCCTCCTGCAGGGCGTCATCCAAAACGGAACCGCTACCAACCTTAAGAAGATCGTCGGCCGGCCGGACATCGCGGGGAAAACCGGCACAACCAACGACAGCATCGATGCATGGTTTGTCGGATTTTCACCCGATTATTCGTGCGGAGTGTGGGTAGGGTTCGACGAAGAGCAGCCGCTCGGCTCGGATGAAACCGGCGGCAAGGCCGCTGCGCCGATTTGGGGTTATTTCATGAGGGAAGCTCTCCGGGACAAGCCTGTCAAGGAGTTCCAGCCACCCCAGTCAGTAGTGTTTCGGCGTGTTGACGCGCGGACCGGGCTTGGTACCGGCGGCCGTGAGGGTATTCTTGAGGTGTTCAAGGAGGGTAGCGGCCCAAGCGATCAGGAGCCGACCCTGGTAAAAGGGGCTCGCTGGGATTACTCAGGCTCCGATCTCGATCAGTTCTAGCCGCGACCGCACGCGGCGCTTCCCTGATTTCGTGACATTCTCGAAATACATTGACAGTCGCGACTCCGCGCGGTCACCCGGCCGCGCGAGCCGGGATAGATCGCTCGGAGGTCGGAATTGCAATGAAACGGGCCTGACAAAGCTTGACAGACGGGGAGTGACGTATATATCTGTAGATAAAAATGCATTTTTTCCCGGCTTGACGGGGAAAACGGGCCGCAATCCCCGGTTTTTTTACCCTTCAGGCTGACTTGAGGACGCGATTCCACGCGAAAAGGGTTACTGCCAATGGCTGATGATATGGGAAAGACCGACAATTTCGGTGATGAGGACGCACAGAAGACTCCGCAATTGGACTTGGCCGACATTCCGGACGTGCTGCCACTGCTGCCGGTACGCGATGTGGTCATCTATTCGTACATGATCCTGCCGCTCATGGTAGGCCGTAGGAGGTCCATTCAGGCGGTCGAGCACGCCCACTCCACGGACAGGCTCATCTTCCTTGCGACCCAGAAAGTCTCCACCGAAGAAGATCCCGGTCCTGACGGGATTTACACGGTCGGCACCGTTGCTATGGTCGTCAAGATGCTCAAGCTTCCCGACGGCCGTGTGAAGATCCTCGTGCAAGGTCTGGCCAAGGGACGCATTGTTTCATTTCTTCCGGGCAAAGAGTTTTATCAGGTGCACATTGATAAGATTGCCGAACCGACCGGCCGCGCCATTACCATGGAAGTGGAAGCCCTGATGCGCTCGGTGAAGGAGAATTCCGAGAAAATTCTCCAGCTCCGCGGGATCATCTCTCCCGATGCCGTGGCTATCCTGGACTCGATTGAAGATCCGGGCAGACTGGCGGACCTTGTCGCGTCGAACCTCAAACTCAGGGTAGACGAATCGCAGGCGATCCTTGAAGTCTTCGACCCGGTTGAGCGGTTGACCAAGGTCAACGAATTGCTGTCGAAGGAACTTGAGCTGTCGGCTATGCAGGCCAAGATTCAGACTCAGGCCAAAGAGGAAATGGGACGAACTCACCGTGAGTACTTTCTCAGGGAACAACTTAAAGCAATCCAGAGCGAGCTGGGCGAGATTGATGAAAAAACCAAAGAAATCGAGGAATTCCGCGCGAAGATAGCCAAGGCGAAAATGCCGAAGGATGTGGAGAAGGAAGCGCAGAAGCAGCTCAACCGACTTGGACAGATGCACCCGGATGCAGCCGAGGCCTCGATCATCCGAACGTACCTCGACTGGATGGTGGAGCTTCCTTGGTCAAAATCGACCCGCGACAAGCTCGACATCAAGAACGCCAAGGCTATCCTCGATGAAGACCATTACAACTTGGAGAAGGTGAAGGATCGCATCCTCGAATACCTGGGCGTGCGCAAGCTCAACAAGAAGATGAAGGGTCCGATTCTCTGCTTCGTAGGCCCGCCGGGAGTGGGCAAGACATCCCTGGGCAAGTCGATCGCACGGGCACTCGGAAGAAAGTTTACCCGCATATCTTTGGGTGGCCTGAGAGACGAGGCGGAAATTCGCGGCCACCGCCGCACATATATTGGCGCATTGCCTGGCCGCATTATCCAGGGCCTGAAAACCGCAGGCTCGAACAATCCTGTGTTCATGCTGGACGAGATCGATAAAGTCGGCACGGATTTTCGAGGCGACCCATCGGCGGCTCTTCTTGAAGTGCTCGATCCTGAGCAGAACAACGCTTTCAGCGATCATTACCTCAATGTGCCTTTCGATCTCTCCAAGGTGATGTTCATAACTACCGCGAATCTCGCGGACCCGATCATTCCGGCGCTTCGAGACCGGATGGAGGTGATCGAGCTTTCGGGATATGTGGACGAGGAAAAGCTCAAGATCGCCCGACAATTCCTTATCCCAAGGCAAATTAAGGAAAACGGTATCAAGGAAACGGATTTCAACATTACCGATGAGGCGATTCTCGGCATCATCAATCAGTACACCCGTGAAGCGGGATTGCGGAATCTCGAGCGGGAAATCGCCAACCTTTGCCGCAAGATCGCCCGCAAAATCGCAGAAGGCGAGACGAAGATTCCCGCGATCACGGCCAAGAACCTTCACCGGTTCCTGGGTGTCCCGCGATTTCTGCCCGATCAGGAACAGCGACCCAACGAGGTCGGTGTTGCCACCGGCCTTGCCTGGACCCCGTACGGCGGAGATATCCTTCACATCGAAGCCACCCCGATGGAGGGCAAGGGAAACCTCTTGCTCACCGGCCAGCTTGGCGACGTGATGAAAGAATCGGGACAGGCAGCGATGTCGTACTTCCGGGCGCGGGTGTCCAAGTTTGGTGTTCCGGAGAGTTTCTACCAATCCAAGGACATCCACGTTCACGTGCCGGCGGGCGCAATCCCGAAAGACGGGCCGTCCGCGGGTATCACCATGGCTACCGCTCTCGTGAGCGCTCTTACCGGTATACCCGTTCGCTCTGATGTGGCCATGACGGGAGAGCTGACTCTGAGAGGAAGAATCCTTCCTATCGGCGGCCTGAGGGAGAAATCGCTCGCGGCGCTGAGGGCCAGGATCTACACGGTTATCGCGCCGGAGCAGAACGAAAAAGACCTGGAAGAGATTCCGAAACACATCCGGAAGCGCTTGGACTTCAAATTCGTCAAGCATATGGACGAAGTGCTCAAACTAGCCCTAACAGAGGATCCTGAAAGACGCGGCGCGGCCACGCGCAAGGGAAAGA
Source organism: Desulfomonile sp. (assembly GCA_020216785.1). Taxonomy (GTDB): domain Bacteria; phylum Desulfobacterota; class Desulfomonilia; order Desulfomonilales; family Desulfomonilaceae; genus JAIWNO01. Next base: position 5,323 of record JAIWNO010000248.1, on the reverse strand, counting down.
GCGGCAAGCCGAAGCGGACCGAGGCTCGGCCCTCTCGCGAAAAGAAAGCGGCCCGGCCCGGCGCGGCGCCATAAGAAACGGTAAGACGCATGAATTCTCTTTTCCTTGCTTACTGCCTTCTTGTGCTGGCGGGAGTGGCATGGATCGCATATCGGGCGGTGATGTACATGCGCTCCGAGCGGGAGCGGGAAGCCCGTTGGGCCGACATGCTCGAAGACGAAGATTTCAAGAAATATCTCAAGCAAATATCGACTGAAAATAAAACCGGCGGGGACCAGAAAGGGACGGAGCCTGCTCGCGTGGGGGCCGGCTCCCAGGCCCCACCCATTGGGTCTCGTCGGGGCCTTCCTCCCGAGCCGAAGAAGCCCTCAGCGCCTCCCCCCGTGCACCCACCTGACAGGAAACCGCGGTCTCAACCAGACAAGAAACCACAACAACCCAGCACTCAGCCCAGGCCTAGTGAACGCCGGCCGCCTGGGCGAGGGGCGTGAACGGTATAGCAAAGAGCGTTTCATGCAGCGGAGCAGGAAAAAGAGTGGCCCCATAGTGTCGTCGGGGGCATGGCCAGGCAATTCATGAAGCAACAAGCCCGCAGATTGTCCAACGTTTCATGGTAGTTTGACTGCGTATACCGTAGGGGCGACCGGCCGGTCGCCCCTACGGTATACGCAGTCAAATCCAGAATGTTGAGACGGTTTAGTTAGTGTTATACCGATGTGCTCTCAAAGAGGTAACTTCAACGGCGCTCGGTAGGGGCCGACCCACGTGTCGGCCCGGCTTTCAGGGCGCACACGCGGGTGCGCCCCCACCAGGACCGTGCTACTGATTTGATGACGCATTCGCATGAAAATCGTCGCCATAAGCACCTGCTATCGGGTGTGCGTATGGGGAGGTACGGAGGGGAGATGGAGTCGTCTCCCCTCCGCAGGATGGCGTTAATACCCATCTCCGAGGCGAAGCCACGGAGTGTTCACCGAAGCCGACGACTTTCATGATTCGTTGTGCCCAAAAACCGGGGCATGGGAGTTGGTATTACACCTTCTTTGCCGCGTACGCGCCGGCGCCGGCGAGAAGCTCTCTTACTTTGTTCACAGCCTGATCGGAGATGCGAAGCATGTCCTCTTCGATATTGCGGCGGATAACTTCGTACTCGTCGCGCTCAAGCCCCTTGGGTATTTCCACCGGCGAGCCCCACACCATGACAATCGTACTAAACGGCAGAGGCACGATCATCCGGTCCCACGAGTTAAACTGGATCTGACGGGTCGACCAACTCACGAGCGGCAGGACGGGAAAGCCTGTCTCTCGACCGAGAACCACGACACCCATCTTCACCACGCGCTCAGGGCCGCGGGGCGCATCTACAGCAATTCCCGCGTTGTAGGCCTTTTCTTTGGCCATGTCGATCTGTTCGGCGAGGGCTTCCTTGCCTCCGCGGGAAGATGAGCCCCGCGTTGTGTCAAAACCCCACCGGCGGATACATCGGTCGATCAGTTCGCCGTCCCAGGAGCGGCTTACCATAATCACACCCGGATATCGGCGGCAGTAATAGACCGGATAGAGCATGGTGCCATGATGGCAGGCGCACACAAAGGGGCGCCTCTTACACACCGCTTCTTCATATTCCTGGTTGAGGATTATGATCTTCGAGGTTTTCTCCAGCAGCCAAGCATACGCGGAAACCAGTCTCGGCAAGACGAACAGCAGCACCCGAAACCACAGGCGACGGCCCTTTTCCTTCTTCTTTTCCGTCACATTCCGTCTCCTTGGATACCGCTATCGCTCAAGCAGCTCCAGGGCCTCACTCGCTGCCTCCGCCACATCGGGGTCCGGATCGTCAACGAGTTTGCGTAAAGCGGGCACGGCACGCCGATTGCCGATTTTCCCGAGGATGTCGGCAGTGTCGCCTCTGAGTCTTGCGTCTTCGTGCGCAAGCAGCGCGCACAACTCGTCGAGGATAGGGTCAAGGCTTCGCGCGTCCACAGTGAGTGCTTCCTCCATTGCGACAAGGGCCCCGATGCGGTGGGCCAGTTCCGACGATTGGTAAATTGGCAGAATTGCTCTTGTCTGACCTTCCCGTACCATGAGTTCGGCAGCGTCTTCCGCCCGTCCAGCCGCGATCATTGATTCGATCACCGCTGTCAATGGGGCTTGTGCGCTTCCACGAAGCGCTTCGTCTACAATCTGCGCGTCGGTAATCCGGCCCACGAGCGTCGCAGCTTCGTTGAAAATGACTGTCGGAGTCGCTTTGACTTTGTAGCGCTCCGCGAGGTCGCCATGTTCCACAGCGTCGACCACGGTGACAGTAAGGGAAGGCGCGCACACAGCTGTGGACAGCAGCTTGCGCACCACTTCGGGGCAGTGCGGGCACGCGGGCGCCACAAAGGCGAGAATTCTCACTGGCTCGGTCAACGCATCAAGCCGCCGGAGGACATCGGAATCGGGGATCGGCAATGATTTTCCCAGCCAGGCGATCGCATCGAGAAACGGAGGAAGCTCCATCCCTTCGGGCGCGGCCAGGTATTGAATATTCCGCGTGTCCCCACCTGAGAGCGTGATCGAGGTCTTGTTCTCAAAGACAGACGGAGTGTCTTCCTCGATCATGACGCGACCCCATGAAACGCCGGAGATCTGTCGAGCTACGTTCACGAGGTTTCTGTCGAACGCCTTGTCTGAACCGGGGTTGGACACAAGAATCGTCACAGGTTCGGTAAGATCGGCCGTTGAGGTCTGCACTTTGAGGAGGTCCGAATCGGAGAGCACTCCTATCTCCTTCCGAGGAGATTAACTCGGCGCTTGCGGCAAACAAGCGCGTCTAACACATCTGAAAGATGTCGGCCACTGAATAACCGTTCGGGGAGTCCGAGTCAAGAAGAGAGTGATCAGATCGGCAAGCAGGCTGCGTGTGAGAAGGTGCCGATTTTGTTTCACTCTGGAGCCGGAATATGCCGCAAAACGAGGTAGAGGGCGGATCCCGGATCAAGTCCGGGGCAGGCCCGCGGAGACCGTTTCAGAATCCGTACAAAAGCTGCCATTGTAGCACGAATACCCCTCACCCTAACCCTCTCCCTGAGGGTTAGGGGACCGGAAATCGGCTCCACATGCCTCCCTCTCCCACTGGGAGAGGGCCGGGGTGAGGGTGACAAAGACGGACCCCGGAATCGATCGTGCTACGATTTTCAACTTCACCCGAGTTTTGAGACAGTCTCCGCGTGTCCGCCCCTTTTCCACCGCGGACGAGGCCGCAACAGAGCGCACACACAGATGCGTCCCTACAACCGCTCACAGGGCGAAAGCAGTTGCAGATCTCCGGTCATAGAAATTTCTTGGCGAAAGGGAGCACCTGCACACGTGGCGAAACGGCGCTTCCGATCACCGAGTGCCCGGCACGAAGTTGACCGTTACCTGGCCCGAATCCGGCGACATGCTATACGGAGACTGCACCCCTCGCAACGGCGCAGGAGTGAACCCCCAGAGGAAATTACCGATTTGGTATATGCCGCGAGCGGCCTGGAAAATAAGCCCGTTATCCACGGGCTGGCCTTGCTGAGCCTGTTGCCCCTGCAGATGATAGGGCTCGAAGGTCGGCTGACCGTAATAGTTGCGAGGACCGCTGTATGACCGATCGTAGATATCCCCGTCACTGGCGACAGCCGACGCGGCGCACAAGAGCACAATCGCGGAAGCAGCGACAAGTATCGCTTTCATGACTGAACTCCTGTTGAAAGATTATTTAGCTTCTATTTTTACCATGAGCGAGTGCAAAAAGAAAGAATTTCCTGCAAGATCTTGACAAATGATGCAGAAATGTGTCAGAATTTAGCACTCTTACCCTGACAGGAGGTCCATGGAATGGGTAAACTACCCGTAATGGCGGTGTGCATCCTGGTCATGGTTGCCTTGGCCGCCCCTGCTTTAGCCAACGGCGTCAGCGGCAAAGGAGGGCTCGTGTCCAAGTACGCCGGCTGGGCCTACAAGGGCGGGTGCGCTGTGTTGCAGGAAACGGAAGGCCATCTGAGCGGATGCTTGAAGCATACGTTTGGACTGTTCAATCCGTGCCTCGACCTGGTGAAAGGCTGTGCCGGCTTGGCGCTCAGCCCTGTGGAGAAGGCCGCCGGTTACGTGAGCAAAGTGGCCGCCCGGCCGAAGGCGGCTGCAAAGAAGGGGACCCAGGAAATCCCGGTGCCCAAAAAACCGAGCATGCCGCAATAAGGAGCGCAACTCTCGAATGGGGGCGGCAGGGAGCGCTGTACGCTAACATCAAGGCGTCGCGCCCTGCCGACACGGAGGGTGTTTATGATTGGGAGGGTAGCTGCTCCACTTGTGTTGGTGTTTGTACTCCTTGCCGATCCCGGAGTTTCCCACGGTTGGCAGGTTCATACCAACGGCCTGACCATCTGTTCGGTCATCATCAATGAGATGACCGGCGGCCAGATCGGTCTCGAAGAAGCCCGCGAAATTTCCGAAGCAATTGCAAATGCTGCAAACAGACATTTTGGTCGGGTGACTTGCGGCGAGATGTGGCTCTATATGGCAATTGCCTATGTTGAGAGCGGCTTTCGGAACAATATAGTGAATTATATGAACTGCCGGGGCATGTTCCAGGTGCACGCCCCGTCTTGGGCGCGTAAATTCGGACTGACGTACAATGATCTGCTGATTCCCGACACCAACGCGGATGCCGGAATTCGCGTGTTTAAGTACTACCTTGAACGGTACGGCCGCGTAATTCCTGCCCTCAGCGCATACAATAGCGACGATCCCCATGCAGCGACGGGTTATGCCCGTGCGGTCCTCGGTACGCGACTCAAGATCAAGAAGCGATACACCCAGCTCTACCGATCTTTCCGAAAGGCGGAAATGCTCAACGTTGCGTGCTTGCGGGAGTAACTTGCGGGGGGCAGGGCGGCCTATCGCGGTGGGCCGTAGAGCAGCGGAGCGGCCACCGACCTGAGCACGTCCCATGGATTAAAGAGAGACGGATTGTGGTCCATCGGGACGTACGGATCGTGGCCCTGTGGGTACTTGGCCGACACGGGACCTTCAGGCGGCGCGACGTATTGAGGGATGCAACTAATGCATCCGGTCAAACCGCTGAGAAGGGCAAGCAGCACAAAGAAAGCGAGCAGTTTCCGTATAGAATTCACTCCGGGTTACCTGCACTGACTTTGAGTCGCCATTTTACCGGTTTGTCAGGCTATGATCAAGGGAAAAGATTCTTCACGCGTAACCCTTCACTTATGTGCGGCAAGGGAAGGGCAAGGCAATAGGTAGGGGCATGAGGGGCTCGAGATTAATCGTTTGAGCTACGCCTTTACAGCTC
>JAIWNO010000247.1 GCA_020216785.1 Desulfomonile sp. | reverse complement strand
CGCTGAAGGGAATAATGTGGCCATGTATTCCATCATGTTCACCTTCTCTGGGATATACGACGAGTCCCCAAAATATTACAGATGCCTCGGAATGTTCGATTCCTCGCACTGTGAATGGCGTATGTCATGTTGAGTCTTCTAGGATTAGAGTTCTCTTGACTGCTATACCTGGTTTGCTCAACTTGACCGTTGGAAAAGGACTGCGCGGCCGCAAAAAACTGCCGGGAGGCGGAGATGATACAAGCCCTCTCGTTCCCCCTGACTTATATTATGTGAAGCCGGGCAACGGTATGTCTGCCGGAGGGCACAATTCATGAGCGTATCCGAGCTTCAGGTGCTGGAACCGAAGGAATTCCACGGCCTGGTAGTGGTTATCACCGGCTACGGCAAGGGCAAGACCACGTCCGCTCTGGGAATCGTTCTCCGTGCGGTGGGCCACGGCCTGCGCGTGTGCGTGGTGCAATTTATGAAAGGCGACATGTTCGCGGGAGAAATGAAATCGTTGAAGCTCCTGCCGCAGGTCGAGCACCACCTTACGGGCAAGGGCTTTTGCGGCATTCAGGGGGACCCGTATCCGCACCGTGAGCATCGTGCCGATGCCCAGGACGCGATTGTGCTTGCGAAAGAAAAGATGCTGTCGGGCCGATTTGACATTCTGGTGTGCGATGAGATCAACAATGCCCTCAAGTTGCGGCTGGTGGACCTCTCCCAGGTGATCGACCTCATCGACAGCAAGCCGCCGCACATGCATCTCGTCCTGACCGGCCGGGACGCACATCCCGAAGTCATTGCCCGCGCGGATACGGTGTCTGAGGTCACGGAAATCAGGCACGCATACCGCCAGGGAATCGAACCCCAGAAGGGGATAGATTATTGAGGCGGCTGCGACATGATTGAGCATCCCGGTGGTCGTCTCTCACGGACCCCGTCATGCCCCGGCGCCCGCACCGGAGACGCTGCAATTTGGTCGACAGATGGGCCGGTGGGTGCTTGGATGTTCATTCGGAAAAGCATTCATACCGATGCGCTCCCGAAGAGGTAACTTCAACGACGCTCGGCAGGGGCGGACCAGCGGGTGCGCGCCGTCCAGCGAGCTTTGGGGTGCTTGACCTCCTTGTCTTGCACGCAGCATGTCAGCGTAAGTGAGCGCATCTATATTGATTTTTTTCTTATTGCTATATATCTCTGCGATATGTATCGTGTAACCCAAAAGAGGCATCATGGATATCCGGTCAATTCTCCTCGGGTTCCTCATGCACGACAGCATGACGGGATACGATCTTAAAAAGGCCTTCTCAATCTCGTTTTCCTTCTTCTCCGGTCTCAGTTACGGGTCGATCTACCCTGCACTGAGAAAAATGGAGAAACAGGGATTGATTTCAAAACGATTGGAGATCCGGAGCGACGGACCCAACCGCAAGATCTACACGATAACGGACGCGGGAAAGGCAGCCTTTCTCGATGCCTTAAGGGTGCCGCTCCCTCGCGACCAGCCCAAAAGCCCTTTCCTGATGCGCCTCTTCTTTTTCACCCATCTCTCGCCTGAAGAGCGTCAGGCGATCGTCGTCAATTATCTCAGCTTCGTCGAAGAGACGCGGCGACAGATGGAAATAGCTCGCCCCGAAATCGAGGCTCGAGCGGACCGGTTCCAATTCCTGTGCTATGAATTCGGCCTGCGCTTTTTCAGCGATCTTACCCGCAATCTTGCGCAGGTAGTCGATTCCCTCGACGAAGAGGAGAAGGAGGAGCGGAAATGAACGCAGCGAAGAGCGGCAAGACTTACGTACGTTTTCTCTTCGGCAAGGGTCTCATCGCCGAAATCTACCGACCCGCGGCTGAGTCGCTGATGCGGCCCGAAATGGCCGAAACCAGGCGCGACATCCTGGATGCGCTCACTCAGGCCGGCCGCGAGCCGGTTCAATCGCGGCGCATCTCGCCGGCGATCATGGAGCGCATAACAAGACCTATCGGCGGCGATTTCGACGCGTTCGCAAAGATGGCAAACGTTTTTTGGAAGACGTGCATTCGGGAAGGAATCAATCGGAAATTATTTTTGGCAACTGCCATATAACCCGATAGAGCGTTCCGCCCCGCGCATCCTTGCCGAAACCTCGGTCCTTCTTGCCCCCGACAGCTGCCGACCCTATCGTTACCTCAGAGAAGTGGGCCGCGACGGCGAGGCGCTCAGCTTCGAGCGAGACGTTTTGCTCTAAGCCCGAACCGTCTTCGGGGAGCATCTGAAAATGAGCGGCTCGGATCGCGGGAAGAAAGGAGTGAGTGTTATGGAACTTGAATCATACTGCCGGAACGTGGGTGCAGAACTCATGGGCTGGAAGACGAAACTGGGCGGAGTGGTCAATGAGTTCGACCAAATCTCCTCGGGAGACAAGGCGAAGGTCATTCACCAGGTAAGAGAACTCCACATGATTCTCGAAGAACTCGAGGACAGAATTCACCGGCTCAGGACGGAATGCCCCACGGAATTCGGGCCCGAAAACATCGACGTGAAGGGCACGCTCAAGCCGTTTACTTCCAAGTGGGAGCAGGTTTGGCCGGGTGTTTCACCGGGGGACATCGGCGGCTAAACCGAAGTGCTCCGTAACTTCCCGGCGGGCGTAAACGGCACGTGTCCGGATTCGCGGCGCGTGCCGTTCACGCGATTCGGGGACAGCGCGGTAAGCTCAACCACGGGACGCACAGTAATGCGCATATTCCGTACACACGGCCGGCCGTTCATTACGGCAGGATTCGTAGTGATCCGGTCAAATGTCATCACTCCGCACCCTTTATCGTACTTCTCTCACAGCCTATCCCACGCATCAAGGCCGGGCGGGTTTTGCCGTCCGGTCGGCCCTACGCGTCGAGGGCTTGTCTCAATCGCGAGATTATCGCTTCCCAGTGCGACTTGTCATGAAAGATCATGAAGCGGCCGTCGAGGCCGACGAGTTCGTCCTTGTGCTTGCGGGGCTTCATGTTGAGCTTGTCGGCCAGCATGTCCGCGTGCTTCTTGGGCCTGTCCATGTGGACCGTACCCACGATTTTCATTGACGGGTTGCTCTCCAACAGTGCGGGAACGGTCTCCAGCACGGCGGGGTCGAACCAGCAGTCGAAATACACGATCTTGCTCAAGTGCTTAAGAAAGACCCGTGCGTACGGGTCGTCCTTGGGGCTGCGGGCAAGCCAGTTCCCGACCGAGTTGAGCACCTTGCCGCCCCCGGAAAAGCCCGCCAGGACAATCGACGTCTTCCTCTTGTCCACATGAGGGAAGCGCCTGCGGACGCCTTTGAAGATCGCGTTCACCGTCTCCATGAGTCGGTCGGGACGCTCGCCGATCCCCGGTGAAAGGAGCTTCCAGCGCTCGCTGCTCCGGCCGTCTTCGTAGAACGGTTCATCCACAAACCCGACGAACAGGAACGGCCTGGATCGCCGTTCCAAAGCCAGCTCTTTGAGGGCCCCGCGAAACGCCCGGTAGTAGTCTTTGGAATGCATTCCGTGAAAGAAGAGAACCAGCTCAAGGCGGTCGCTCGTGCGAAAATCGTGGTCCCCCACCATCCAGACGTAGCGCATCCCCTTGTCCCAGCCCGGAACACGCCACCGCTGGTACGGCACCCGGCCCGAAGGAAGGGCAAATATGCCCTGCTTTTCATCGAGCGCAGCAATCCGGGTGTCCTGGATCAGCCGCGGCGAGTGAGACAGCAATGTGCAGGAGGACAGGCCCAGGGCCCCCGCGACTGCAACCGCGGCGAAAATGCCGCGACCCCGGCGTGTTGCGCCTGACATCCAGCGGAAAGCTTCCAGGGGCCCGGCCATCGGGAAGATAATCCCTCCAAATGGGATAACCCTCCCTGCCGAACGGATTTTATCAGCATAACTGCGGTCTTGTCAACAGAGCGTCAAGTGCACCCGGCGGTTCAGGCGCGCGGGGAGCGTTGCTTCAACCTTATCATTGCGAGGAGTGAAATGAGGAAGCAATTTTCTCTCTACCGCCGGGGGGATTGCTTCGCGCCGCTTACAATCACACATTCCTCCCGGACATCCGCTCCGCGCAGCTGAAGGCTCGCGCGGAAGCACTTGACACGAGTGCGATTCGCGGTTAATTATTAAAAATGAACGTTGTATTTCTCCCCAATTCCTTTCGGGGGACCGCGGGCGGAATGCAGTAGGCCGTGAACCCGGACCAAGGCGCCGTGACCGAGGATTGACGAAGTCTTCAGACCTCCCCCATCAGATCCCCGTGAATCGAGAGTTCCTGAATCCCCCAGCCCCACTCAAGAATTGACGTCTGAGTGTGATCTCCGAAAGGAATTTGTCAATGAGCATGAACATCTATGTTGGAAATCTGTCCTTCGACACCGTCGAGGCCGAACTGAGAGAGCTGTTTGCCGCATATGGAGAGGTGGCGTCGGTCAAGATAATTTCCGACCAATTCACCGGCCGCTCTCGAGGATTCGGATTCGTCGAAATGGCCGTTCGCGATGAAGGCATGAAAGCCGTCAAGGAACTCGATTCCAGGGACGTGGGAGGCCGTCCGTTGAAGGTCAACGAGGCCAAACCCAAGACGCAGAGCAGTGACCGGCGGGGCGGCAGGCGGGATTCCCGCTGGTAACCCGCTGTCCTGAGAAGCAGCTGCACAACCATAGCAGTTGCCAAAATAATTTCCGGTTGATTTCTCCAGGGTGTCGGGAGGTCCCGTGAGCGAAGATTCGACGGCCTTGCGTCGCTCGAAGTGAACGGGACATCCCGACACCCGCCAAAAGACCTGCGATTCGGTCGGAACTTTTGGCCACCGCTGTAACTCATGCGCTTTCAGACGTCGCATAGAACTCGAAGAAATGCCGCATAATGAAATCCACGGTCTCCTGGTTGACGTGGAAGTTCTCCCGCCCCTCCGCGAAGAGGGACCATCCCATCATCGGCCGATAGATTGTCGCCATCTCGTACGCAGGAAAATAGTGCACGTTGTCATGCCGGGCAGCGAACTCGTCCGCGACTGCTCGCAATGTGGACTTGGAATTGCAGCTCGCGCTGATGACATCAGCGTCCGTGCGAAACGTCGCCCACAGATGCACCGGAGAGACCGTTACCACAAACCGGCAATGCGGGTTGTGACCGGCCATGAGCTGGTGGATGCGCTCCAGGTTCTCCAGGTTTTCCCTGTACCGGCTCACCCGGAAACGGTACCGGCTCATGTCGCCGCCCTCGTTCACGTACGGCCCTGAAGGCAGGCAGATCACCGACCCGTCAACCGCATCTTCCCAGATCTCGGTAAGGCCCAGCGTGAGAATGAGCACCTCCGCCTGCTCCAGTGCCCGTCGGGAATGCATCCTGTGCCGCCGGAAGTCCGCTTCCGCCTGGTCGAGGTCGTCGTAAAGGATGATTCTTCGGTAAGGGTCCTGGATCTTTCCCGATTCGGGGGCTCGCCACCAGCGGAGCCCGGGCTGCCAGTCGCCGAACGTGTACTCGAAGATCTGCCGCATGGAAAACGTGTTGTACAACCGCTCCCACGCGGCGCTCGCATGTCTGGACGCAGGATGGTGCGTCTCTTCCCTGACGTACGTATATCCTTCCCGCTCCAGCACGGTCTTGATCTCACGAGCAAAGCACGACCCCATAGACGCGATCCGCGTGGACCGGGTGATCTTCAGGCGGTCGTCCACACGCCGAGGATAAGTGCCGTCAGCCGGCGGGTTGTCGTACGAACCGGGCCATACCTGCCACGACGCGAAACGGTGAATGGGATGGACATCTGAGCGCGCCATTGCCGCCTCTGGGTGAAATCGTCTTAGGAGCACCATCATAGCAGCGTCGGAGCGGAGGGTAAACCAACACATCCATTCGACAGGGGCCAATCGGTCTCGGGAAGATGGGCGTCCTCCCCCTTCGCCAAGGATGGAGAGAGGGGGGCGTACGACCGCGGGAACCACGTTTTCGGGACAGCGGAGAGCGCCTTTTCAAGCCGTGCGGTGAGGTTTTTCTTTTTTGGGTTGACAAGTCTAATTTTGTTTGATACGATTGCGCCACGCTCGAAGAACAACCCATCATGCGGACTGTTCGTGCACGCGCTCAGGCAATTTCCGTTCGGAATGCGGGCGACACGCCGGTCGCCCCTGCATAAACCGCACCCAAGCATCCGATTGAAACCCAAGACCGGCTTGTCTCCGTCAAGCCTCGCCGGAGAAGTCATTTCGAACAGGCGATAAATCACCGTGGGGCCGGAATCTTGCCGGTCATAGGGGTCCAGCGCAGCACACCAAATCGGCAAGACGGCGTTTCCGCCGGCGCTCCCCGGCCGCTTGTCTCAATATCGTTTCACCAGCACCAACGAAAGGAACACATATGCCGATAACCGATCGCGCACCGCTCCAGGCCCCGAACGGTTTGGATCATGAATCCGTGCCTCCGGCCGAAGTAACTTCACTTATCTGCACGCCTGCCCCGCCCAAAGATCTTCAGGACAAGGCATTTGCTTACGTGGGCCGCTGGTGCCGCGCGTCGCACGACTTCGTGGGCCGGAAAGTGGAGCGTTGGAAGCTCCTGGAGGACCTTTACCATAATCGGCGGGACCTCAATTCCTGGTCGACACGCTCTTCCGCTTCCACTGCGGAGAATCGCGCGAGTCTCAGCCGCGGCCCATCAAAGGAGCGGTGGCAGTCGGACATTATCCTCGCTCCCGCGTACATTGTGGACTCATGGGCAGATCGTGCATATCAAGCGATCTTCAGCGGTCCCGACTGGCTGAGTGTCGCGCCCGAGGAAGCTCCCGGCGGTGACGGCGGCGACATGCGGTTTCCTGTGTCCTACAAGCTGCAGGAACTGCTCCTGTCTCGGTTGGCGCAGGGCCAGATTCACGTACGGCTTTATGAGGTGCTCCAGCAGCTTGTGCTCTACGGCACGGTATTCGCCAAAGTGTTTTGGCACTCAAAAGAAGTGACGAGACATCGATGGGACTATGAGACCCTCGAGATCATTGACGAGCGTGAGAAGATCTTCGACTGTCCCATCGTGCAGGTGGTGCCCCTCGACCGGATGCTCGTGGACTGGACCGCCACCCACAGCGATGTTCAGCGCCATACCGGCATCGGTCACCGAGTGGACAAAACGTACGAGGACATTATCGAGCAGTTCAACCGCGGGGTGTACAACCTCAATCGAGCCGAGTTTGTCCGCCGCTGGGAGCGCGGCACGCCTGCCGGCATCGAGGATGACGTGCTCCTCCACGACGAGGACGCGGACGACCTCGACGCTGACGGGATACACAAGCTCACGGTGTGGGAGTGGCACGGCCGCGTGCCGACAGCAGGCGGATTCAAGGAGTGCCTCTGCGCCATTGTTACGGAAAAGGGCTCGGACAACCCCGAAAACGGCGTCATGGTGCGTTTGGTCGAAGGGCCGGTGCTCTGGTCAGGCCTGAGACCGTTCGTGGCCGCGCACTACACGCCGCTGCCGGGGCCGTTCGGAATGGGCGCGGTGGAGTGCAACCTGGACCTGATCCACGCCATATCCCAATTCATAAGCCAGTCGCAGGACAACGCGCGATTGACGGCCAACGCGCAGCTCATCGTGCGCCGCGGGTCTTCCGCCGCCCGCCAGATCAGCGCTGACAGCGACGTGGTCTACCCCGGCAAGGTGTGGACCGTGGACGACCCCGGCGACATCCAGCCGTTCCCGCCCCTGCACTTCCCGCAGCAGGACATCAACGCCCTCATCAACCACCTAAATATGCTCCTTGAGAAGCGCACGAGCGTCTCGGACGTGACACTCGGAATGTCCTCCCGCCAAAAGAGCGCGACCGAAGCTCATATTCTTCAGGAAGCATCCATGGGGCCGTTTTCCACCAGAGCGGACCTGTTTGCCCGGACCTTTCTCGAGCCGCTGGGTAGGCTGGCGCTGTCCATGCTTCAGCAATTCCTCCTGGAGGACCAGTGCATTACGGTGAGGGACCCCAGCGGCGTCGAGGTGCCTCTCGTCGTGACAGCAGACGAGATCCAGTCCGGACGGTACCGCGTAGTGGCAACGCTCACCAGACAGGAATCCACTCGTCTTGCCAAGGCGCAGAGCATCGAGCGTGCGCTGCCGACGCTGGCGACCTTCCAGCCGATCCTTGCCCGCGAGGGAGTGCAGATCTCATTCTCGGAGCTGCTCAAGCGCTTCCTGGATCTCATTGGCGTTGACGGCGCGGACCGCGTGTTCACCCGTATCAATCCCGCGCAGGCTGCTATGCCGGGCGGTGCTCCATTGACGCCGGACAGCCCGCGCGCGCGTGATGCGGCAGGGGCCGGCGTCTCTGCCGGCCCGCCAAACAGCGAAGGCGCCGCACCGCTCGTGGAAGACGGCGGCCCCATGGGACCGCAGCCCACCGATGCCAATGCGCTCGCACAGCTGCTGCAATTGCAGGCACAGGACGCTTTGGGTCCGGCCGCCGATCGTCCATGACGTGAGCATCGCAGGGCGGGGAGCAGCAGTGTCGAACATCGCAAATTACCGTGGTGATCGTATCCGATCACTATCAAATGCCCCATTCACCGAGTGAAGCCAACATGGAGGACCCCATGTCGATGTTCTTCAAGGAATATCTTCTTTTCCGCGACGGGTGGGACGAGCAGGCGGAAAAGGAACTGGAAGAGACGCTCGTCGAATGCGCCGGCAGCCCGTCATGGCGGCACCGCTTCCTGCCAGCGTTCGTGGAGCTGCTCAAGCGTGAGCAATTCATCAAGATCATGGAATGCCTCGATCGTGACAAGAACCTCGAATTCAACCGCGGCTTCGTCGCGGGCGTCGACATGATCGTCAACCGACTCGACCGCATCGCAATCAAAGCAAAACCCGACAACCAGTAATACCGCGCCCGTGCGGAGGGGACAACCTGAGGCGGACCTCGTGCGCTTGCCGGCAACACTGCACGAGCAGTTGCCAAAAGTTCCGGCCGAATCGCAGGTCTTTTGGCGGGTATCGGGAGGTCCCGTGAGCGAAGATTCGACGGCCTTGTCGCTCGAAGTGAACGGGACCTCCCGGCACCCTGGAGAAATCAATCGGAAATATTTTTGGCAGCTGCTGTAGCAAGCCGGCAGCGGCACCAGACTCCCAGTACGCCCGAAGTTTTTCTCCCACCTGTCCGCACAGAATGCGGCCCAACTCAATCCAACCTTGGAGGAGGAACCTTGGACCTCGAAACTCTGCTGAAAAGCAAGGACCGGGAAGACGACGAGCTGTCCGACGACAATGCGCCCGGACTCGACGCTGATGAGGAAGACGCCGCCTCTGAACCGAACGGGCCTGCACAGCCGAAATCCCGCGAGGAGTCGCTGTCACGGGAAGAGCTTATTGCCGAGTATCGGCGCCTGTCCGATGCGCTCGTTCACAAGGCCGCGGAAGTGGAGGACCTCACCGGAAGGCTTGGACAACCGGGGGCATCCGTTCCCGGCGGAATGAGCAATCCCGCCCAGGAGGACGCGCTTATGCTGGAATTTCAGGAGGCCTTTCGCAGCGATCCCGCACGCGCGGTCTTGCTCCTCGTGTCCAAGGCCAAGAGCGACACCTTGCAGCAAGTGGAAGCGGGCGTGATGCGGCTGATGAAAGAGCAGAAGCACTTCACCCGCGCTATGGAGCAATTCTTCGGAGATCCTGCCAATGCGCACCTTAAGCCGTTCCGTGAAGAGCTGGAGTTCCTCATCGACGAGATGAATTTTCCGCCGGGCCTTGCAGCCGCGTTCGTGCAGACGATCGCCAGGCGCCACGACGAAGCGGCTGCGAAGCGCTCCGCTGCAGCACGGGCAGTGAGAAACCGAGCGGCGGTCGAAAACGACGGCGAAGTGGGCGAGCCCGCTGATCGCGACCGCGACTTGAACAGGGTCCTCAAGAAATCCCGTACGCTCGAAGAGATGTTCGCGGGGTTGAGCAAAATCCGGATGTAACTCCGGTCCATAACCTCGGATGATCATCATGGAGACCCAATGGTGGGACAGGCATCCTGCCGTCGCATTAAGACAGGCGAGGCGCCTGTCCCGCCAGGGGCCGGATATCGCCTGCCCGAAAAGGGGTTGGCATCAGTCAAGGAGTGACACACGATGGCGGGTGACGTCTTCGATTTCATGAAGCTGTGGACACAGGACGACCAGGAGTCTGAGCGTCTGATCCAGAAGATCCTCCTGAACGGCCTGGACAAGGTTGTTCAGGCGCAGAGCGACGTTCTATCCAAGATCAAGGTGGGATCACCGGTGGCGGTCCCGGTTGTGCGGTGGCTCGAGGAATGGGGGTACCCCTCCCGGATCACTGCCCGACTCACAGGCACTGACATGACCTTCTCCGGCCACCTGTTCGGTAAGGCCATCAATACCGAGTCCGTCCGCAAAGTGGTCCGCGCGGGAACGATTCTTGAGCGCCCCACCGACGGCGTGCAGGCCAAGGTGACCTCGGTAGATGGTTTGACCGCAGTGGTGCAGGGATACGGCAATACCGTGCTCTCCGACGACGCAGCGCCTGTGAGCTGGGACATCATTTCCGAAGTGTGGTCCGACTACCGGGATGCAGCCGACCCGAGGTCTCTTGACCGGATCTTTCGCGAAGTGGGAACTCAGATTCACGCCGAGACTTTCGAGATTCCCAAGACGAGAAAGAATACGAAGTACGAGATCGTCCGCGACGAAGTCCGGCACCAGACGGAGGCGCTCCTCGAGAAGCTGCGGCGGCAGCTCGCGTATGCGGTGCTCAGGTCCAGGCCGTACCACGACGGGTCGAGCTTCGTGTACGGTACCCGTACGGAAGAGCCGACCATGTGCGGCATTTGCACGTGGCCGACCATCACCCAGGCGGAGCTGCCGAACCCCGATGTGTTCGTCAACAAGGCCGGAGATCCGCTTACCAAGACCGATGTGGATGCGCTCGCCAGGTCTCTGTGGCTCGACGAGAACGCGGACTACGGCACGGGCGACTGGTGGATTGTTTGCCATCCGCTTACGCACCAATACATCCAGGACTTCGACATTTCCCACCGCAGGATTGAGCGCTCCGACACAGGGATCGGCTTTCACGTGGAGACGTTCGAGGCCAAGATCGGCAAGAGCTTCCCGATTCTCGCAGACCGGTATATGCGGCCGGACGTGCTGATGCTGGTGAACCTGGACAAGTTCTCTTACGGATACTTCGCCAAGGACCGCCTTGAGCGCAAGCAAATCCCCACCCAGGGCCGGTACCAGCGGTGGCTCATTTCGTTCCAGACATACGGCGTGGTGGCCAGGAACCCGCGGGCCAATATCGGCATGATTTACGGGCTGCCGACCTATTGAGAGAAAAACCCCGGATGATGCGGCCCCCGTCGATCGCGCATCCTGCACAACGGTAAGCAAACAAACGAATCCGGCAATCCGTGATGGAGGGGTGGGCGTCCCTCGGATCGAGTCCGGGGGGCAGGCCCCGCGCGTCCGCCCTTCCTCCACGCGGTCCAAGCCCCAAACAGAGCGCACACGGTGCGCCCCTGCAGCGATCCCGGCGATCTCTGCGGTGATTGATCTCCTTCTTTCTTGCGAGACTTTCCTCCGCTCGTCGGTGAGCGGCTGCCCCCAAGGAGGTGACCTGTGGCGATATTGCCCACTCTGAGAGACGACAACGGCATTCCCCTGACGGGCCGGGGCACGGAGACCGTCACGAAGCGATTCGTCGGCGTGACAACGACCGGTCAAGTCATCGCAATGCCCGTAGACGTCAAGGAAGTGCTTATCCACATCGAGGGCGCAACCGAAGCCGCGCGATTTATCGGGACCGCGAGCGGCTCCGAGCAGGTGCGCATCACTTCGGACGGCCTCACCATCAGCGAACTGCCCATTGTGGCTGAGGCAGACCGGGACATCATTGCCGTTGCCGCGGCCTCGGGTACGGTCAACGTCTCAGTGATCGGATGGAGGTGACCATGCGTGTGCAATACAGAGAAAAGAAAGCCCCGACGCAGAATATCGGCGATCAAGGCGATCCGGCGGTTCCGGCCGGACTCGCGGCCGAAGCGAGCTGCCCAAGCGAAAACCCGGCGTTTGCCGATCCCAGATGGAGCAAACTCGCGAACCGGTTCCTTCTTGCGGCAATGAAGGAGCGGTCGCGGGCCCGGCCACAATACCTGTCTGCTTTCTTTCAATACGCTCAAGACCTGTACCCGGAGGGAGAGCCGTGGAAATAGGACGATCCGCCGCGGGAGATATGCACGTTATCGAGATCAGGGACATATTCCACGAGCTTGGTGTGGTCAGAGAGAACGTCGCACAGGTCCGCGCGCGGATGGACGGCCTCGCGACAGACGTGCGGGAGCTGAAGTCCGCTGTGGCGGAGCTATGCCGCGGCTGCTCATCAAGGCACAAGAGCGTGGACGATGAAATCACCGATCTCAAGACCCGTCAGGCGCACTCCAACGGCGTTGCCCAGGCCAAGGGCGACTTGAATACGCTTGCGTATATCAAGCTGGGAGCGATCTTCACTGCGGTCTACGCGGTGATTGTCGCACTCCAGTGGTTTGCTGGGAGTGTCAAATGAACCTCGTCAATCATTCTCTCGCCATTGCGGCCGTTGTCGGGGTGTGGCTGTCAGTCCTCGCAGGAAGCGCCTTCTTGTGGGGCGCAGTGGGAGACCCGTACGCGATGGTGCGGTACGTGGTTCGCCTGCTCATAGTGGTGCCGTTGGCCACGTGTCTCGCGCTTGCCGCGGTGCTCCTCTTCGACCGCTGGACCCCCGACGAGTGGCTCGCAAGCCTCACGGACGATCATCATGGCAACCTGGGTACGAAGCTGGCTACCGGTGTTGTTGTGGCTTCTCTTGTCCTTAGCGTGTTCTGGCTGGCTATCCAGGGCTGAGGCCCTCGGGCGGGAATACGCCCGCCTCTTTGAGCTGGAACTGGCAACGCTTATCCATGTGCAGCCTCGGTACGTGTGGGGTGGAATCGACGAAACGACCGGCGTGGATTGCTCCGGCTATGTGTTCCTCGCCGCGCGGCGTGCCGGAATGCCGGTGCGACGTACAACGTCGGCTCGCATGGCTGAAGGTGAAGCCGGCTGGGACGGCGCGGCGAGAGAGCGCGGCCACCACAGGCATCTGGACCTGGTCTTTTGGACGTTGAAACCACATCGGCCCAACGGTCACACCGGCGTGGTCTGGAGAGGACCCGATCGCGTCACCCACGCAAGCCGGTCCAAGGGCCGCGTCGTGGTGGCGCCCCTCGTGGGCGAGCTTGACCGCGGACTGACAAAAATCATCCGACTCACCATAGGAGATTGATCCATGAACGCACAGGAGACAAACGTAAAACCCTGGTGGACCTCAAAGACCCTTATCACCTCGGCTGTGGCCTTCGGGGTCGCTCTGGCCTCAACATTCGGCGTGGTGGACCCCGAGGCCGCCACGAAGATCGAAGCGCTGCTCGTGCCGCTTATTTTCGCGTTCCTGCGCATCGGCGACTCAACGTTGACGTCGTAAGAGCAACCCCAACAAAACGAACGAAAGGACTTTTGATGCGAACGAGCGTCTGCGTGGCCACCAGGAATAGGACGGACATGCTCCACCAGCTTCTGTGGAGCCTTATCAGGCAGCAGTACACGGCGTGGGACCTGCTCATCGTCGACGATTCGGACGAGCCGGTCCCGTGGGACAGAGTAGGC
Organism: Desulfomonile sp.; assembly: GCA_020216785.1. Lineage (GTDB taxonomy): Bacteria > Desulfobacterota > Desulfomonilia > Desulfomonilales > Desulfomonilaceae > JAIWNO01. The sequence goes on along the minus strand of JAIWNO010000247.1, from coordinate 4,990 downwards.
GTGTATCCTCGGCTCTTCAGTGAAATGAAGCGCACCGGCCATGACGTGCGTATTGCGGCCGGGCCGCGGGTGGGCCGCATCGGCGCGGCGTTCCAGGTGGGGCTCGCAGCGTCCGATCCGGTAAACCGACTCTTTTTCCGTGTCGACGACGACGCGTGGCTCGAACCGGACTACCTTGCACGACTTGTTTCCCTCATGGAGGACCCAAAAGTCGGTGCGTGCGGCGGCCTGTTTCTCCATCCCGGCGGAGAGCCGGAAACTCTCGCCCCCTGCGACCCGCGCTATCGCCACGCGGCTGTCGGGCATCTCTCCGATCAAGTGAATATTCAATGGTTTCGTCACCGCAGCGACGAGCCGATCTCTGTAGAGCACCTCACGGCAAACATCCTTTTCAACCGGAAATGGCTTGAGCGGATCGGCGGATTTGAAGCCCACCTGTACGCGCAGCACCGGGACGAGACCCAGGCCAGTTGGCGTCTCCATGTGGAGGGCGCCAGGCTCCTGGTCAATCCCCGTGCGGTTGCATGGCATCTGCGCGGAGTGAGCGGAGGCGCACGCGGGTATCATCCGGACGTGTACCTCAACGATCACCGCACGTTCATGGCTCAGCGGCGCACAATGAAACCGGGGACCCATCTTCACCTCGGCCACGCAATCGGAGACGGGTTGATGGCAACGCCGATGCTCGATGTCTTACGGCGAATGAACCCGGACCGGAACATCGCGGTGTTCGCACCATGGGCTGCGGAAGTCCTCGCCGGCAATCCCGCTGTGGATGAGATCGCGCGCCACCCGCTCGACGCTCAACGGACGGTGAGGCTCGACCAGTCGGTGTATGCTTGGGCCTCCGCGCACGGATGGAAGGGGCACCTCGCGGAAGCATACTGCCGCATGTTTAACCTGCCGGTCCCGGAGGACCTGACACCGCGGTTGTACCTCGATGAGCCGGATGTAGGGGCGGACCCGTGCGTCCGCCCTCCCGGCAGGCCGGAAAGCCTGCCCCGCAGTCCCTATGTGGTGATTGCGCCGTGGTCCACAGCCAAGACCTTCGATCTCTATGGACCGAGCGGCAACAAGGATTGGCTCGCTGACCGGTGGGCGGAGATCGTGCAACGAATTTCAGGGCTGACGGCGGGAATGGGCGTCCCAGAACTCCCCTCCGATTGCCTCGCACCTGATGATGCAGGACCGGCAATGACCTCGGCCTCCACCAGGCCCATAGGAATCATCCAAATCCGCGGATCGGAAGAAGAGCCTCCAATTGAAGGCGTTGACGAGATCTGGACCGGACGCCCTCTGCGGGAGGTGTTTCGGCTCATCAAGAGCGCAGTCCTCGTCATCAGCATTGATACGATGGCTCATCATGCCGCCGCAGCCTTTGGAGTACCCTCGGTGGTGCTCTGGGGCAGGTCCAAGCCCGGACATTTCGGGTACCGGAAAGACTTTATCATCAACATCCAGGGGCAATGTCCCGGCCTGCCGGTCGAACGACGGATCGCAGGGGCGACCGTCTCCGATCGCTTGTTTGACAACGGCGGGGCGGCAGGGACGCCGGCCCCTGCAAACCCTGAAATCGCAAAAGTCATCCGAGACAGACCCTGCATCAATGGCGACCAATGGGCAATGGATCAGGAGTCATGCCCGATCGAGGGACATCCGTGCATGGCCGGGATCACTGTGGATCAGGTTTGGGATGCGGTGAAATCCCTTGTTGACAGGGAAAATGTCTGTCCCGCCAAAGACATGTCGGCGGCGCAACCGGGGTGACAAGCCATGACCCAGATTATCGGCGACGCGAAACATCTTAAAAGCAGGCCGCTCAGCGGCGAGATCGAGTCCGGGCAGGTATGGGAGTTCGACGGGTCCGCGTTTGTGCCCGCAGCAGGTCCGACCGCCGTTGGAGCGATAGCGAGCGGCGCTTACGACATAGCGGCCGCGGTGGGCGCTGACTTTAGCGGCTTCTATAGCGACGAATATCAAGCATTCCTTGACAATGAATTCTATCCCCTGAGCGGGAAGGCAGACACGACCAGCGGTGTCGCGGCGTACGCTTCGGGCGTTGTGGACGACGTGTCCGGACAATCAGGCTTCGTCCTCGCGTCCGGCGCGGGATTGATCGTATTCCGGGGGACGCCTGCCTCCGGAAAAATCCCGAAGCTTTCCGGCGCCAACTTGCTTACCGATCTCTATTGGGCGAACGACGAGACAGCGACCGTGTCCGGCGTCGTCACCGACGTGATGGGCGGCCGATTGGAATACGCGAGCAGTGGGCAAATCAAGTGGCGTTTCTCCCACTCGAACCAGGTCCGACTGTGGAACCCGACCCTCGGCCAATGGGAGATTGTGAGCTGCACGTCCGAGCCCACATTCCCGTCGAGCGGCCAGGACCTCAACGGCAGCGGACTTGTCGCGGGCTGCAACTACGATGTGTTTGCGCAGTACGCGAGCCCGAGCGGCTTTGATTTGGTGCTAAACAAATGGTCAAGCGACACGGCCCGGTCGGTGTCGCCGGCGCAATGGCAAGGGGTCCTGTGCTACGACAACACGAGCGACGACGGGAAGAAGCGCCGCTATATCGGTTCGGTAAGGCTCGTAGACAACTCCGGGACGCCGAATTTCGCGTGGTCTGCCACACAGAAATTCCTGTGGAACTACTACAACCGGCAGGGCCTGTACAATCAAATCACGGACTCGACGGCCCACAGCTACACCTCGGGCATATATCGGCCGTGGAACAACAACCAGGCTGCAACACTGGTCGAATGGCTTGAAGGATACCTCACAGACGTACACGCGATCGACATTCTCTTCGCATTTACTCCGACAGCGGCCGGCGACCGGTGCATTACGCGCGTCAACCTGAACGGCACGGGGATCGATTATAAGACCAGTGTCGGCGCAGCCGCCGTGTTTCACCGGGATGCGGTCACGCAGCATTATCCCGGCCGCACCGGCTATAACTACGCCTATGTGGAGGAGTACGGCTATTCCACCAGCCCGACATACAACTCCGTAAAACTCCAGGTAACGCTGAATCAATAAGGATGATCACAATGAGCGACATGCTTGGCAGTGCCCGGCTCGTCCGTGAATTGAAGTCAGTCGGGCTCGATTGCGGTGTCAGAGACGGAGCAATCGTTACATGGCATTCGCCGTCGGGGCCGACTGCCGCCCACAAGGAGTTTGCGGCGCTCGTGATTGCCGCCCATGAGCAACCTGACGGAACCGAGGCCGTGTCAAAGCTGAAGGCATATATGAAGGAGCAACCGGATAAATGGGCTGCGTATGTCGCGGAACGGAATCGGCAGCAGCGTACAGTCCCACAGGATTGCTACCGAGCGATCACCGACCCCCTGCTCTTCGAGGCACTCGAAGGCGCGACGCTCTCGGTGAGCGGGGATAATTATGAGATCAGAGTTCCAATTGCCGCCTGGAACAACTGGCTCGCAGCGAAAAAGGCACTAAGGGCGCAACTGCCGTACGCGTTCGCGGACGGACAATGATTGCCAAGATGAAGACGGACAGGGACGCCCTCTCCATTCCAAGGAAATGAAACGAGCGTAGGGGGTGGACGGCAGTCCGCCCCTCCATCCATTCCCGCCACGCTGTCGCGGCGTACTGCCGCACTTCCGGAGATAGTGCATGGCAAAGAAAATCCTTATCACAGGTTCTTCAGGTCTGATCGGCTCGGAAATCGCCCTTCTTTTCGACGGGGCAGGGTACCGGGTGTTCGGAGTGGACAACAATTCCAGAGAGCGCTTTTTCGGACCCGACGGCGACACCCGGTGGAACCTGGCCCGGCTCAAGGCAAAGACCTCGGCATTTACTCACATTGACATGGACATTCGTGACGCAACTGGTATGGAGCGCCTCGTCCGCGACGTACGACCCGACTGCGTCGTGCACTGCGCAGCGCAGCCGGCGCACGAGTACGCACGCAGGTTTCCCGCAGTGGACTTCCAGGTGAACGTCACCGGGACGATGAGCCTGCTGGAAGTCTGCCGGATGCACACTCCCGATGCGGTGCTCGTTTTTTGCTCTTCGAGCAAGGTATATGGTCCGGTGAATGACATCCCGTTTGTGGAAACTCCGACACGGTTCGACTTGGTGGGACAGGCGCCCCGCCTGTCAATTGACCGGCAGGATGCCCGTCTCCCCAAAACCGGAATCGGAGGGGCGGACAGCAATCCGCCCGCAAAGGTGCACGGCCGTGCACCTCTCCAAGGCTGGTCTTTCAACGGAATCACTGAGGAATTCCCAATTGAGCCGGGCGACGGCCGCGGGATCTACGGTACGGGGAAAGCCGCGGCAGACCTTATGGTGCAGCAGTACGGGATTACGTACGGTATGCGCACGGTTTGTCTCCGAGGGAACTGCATGACCGGGCCCGGGCATTCGCCGGCGGAAATACACGGTTTCCTCGCATACCTCGCGCGGAGCCTCGTACAAGGGCGTGAGTACACGGTCATCGGGTTTCGCGGCAAGCAGGTGCGTGACAACATTCATTCTTTCGATTACGCGACCGCGGTTTTCGCGCTCTGCACGGCGCCGCCCGCTCCGGGCACGGTCTACAACATCGGCGGCGGCCGCGGGAACAGCGTCTCCCTTCTCGAAGCGATCTCCCTGATGGAGCAAGTCTCCGGGAAGCGCCTGAAAATCAACTTCGCGGATTTTCCGCGAGAGGGCGATCACCGCGTCTACATCTCCGACATGTCGAAATTCCGGAAAGATTACCCGGAATGGGAATTGAAATGGCCAATCGAACAGATCTGTGAAGACCTTGTCCGGAGTGCGGAGGCCCTCCATGCCTGAAATCCCCATAAATACGCTTCTTCCGTCAACCGCCGCGGTCCCGTCCAGCGAATACGACCCGGTAAGCCAGGCCCCGTACACCTCATGGGAAGTAGGCGACGAGGCCCATTTCTCCGTCGTGGTGCCGCCCGAGTATCAACTCAGGTCTGAACTCGCTCTGCGGCTCCAGGAGTCAACA
>JAIWNO010000246.1 GCA_020216785.1 Desulfomonile sp. | reverse complement strand
TCGAGCCCGAACCGGCTCCATCGCTGGCGGGCGCGGGTGCTTCTGGTCCGGCCGTCAGCGCATCAAACAGACGAAGTGGTCGAGCAAAACGTTGTCGAGCAGGAGTTTGCGTCATCTTCCACGCCCGACCTGCTGACCATGCGCTCGTTCAATGTCACGGTCGGGGGGCGGATTTCAGGAGTCGACGTGCAGGCCGGCGACATGATCTCCGTGACGCTCGCCCGCGTCGCGGCTTCCGGTGATGAAGACCCCTACCCCGTCAAGCTCTTCCACCTCTCGGTAACCTACACGCTCGTGCAGGACTACGCCGGGCCCGGAGCGTGCCTCGGCCGAGTCGGAGAAATCATCGAGGACGTTCGGGAGCTGTTCAATGACGAGGGGGGAGGGTTCCTGGAGAACGACGGGCTTATCGTTGACTGGATCAACCGGTGCCAGGCGGAAATCGCCAAGATCGGCTATTGGCGCACAACCGCGGTGCTGGACCTCATGAGCGGCTCCGGGAGCTACGACCTGCTCACAGCCCTGCCTGATGCGATTGACGTGCGAGGAGTCAGGCTTGCGGCGACCGGCGAACCGCTCACCAGGGTGTACAGCTTCGGTGAGCTTATGGAGCTGAAGTCCGCTGAACCGGCTCCTGCGCAGCCTCAATATTACCTGGTGGAGTCAAACACGCTCCACATCTTGCCCGTGCCCTTGTTGAGCGCCGCGAGCGGATTGTCCGTGGAGTATGCCTATCTTCCCGACAGCCTTGGCTGCGAATCCGGATATACCCCGCCGCTCCCGCGGGCGTACGACACGCTGTATGTGAATTACTGTCTCAGCCGGGCTTTCAAACGGGACCGGCACGCTCCCGGTGCGGAAGAGAAGCGCCAAATATACGAGGACCTGTTCAGGACCGAACTGGCCGGTCTCGTGCAAAGCTCTCCCGCGTGGAAGACCTGCTCCGGCCGCGTCGGGACCATCATTCAAGAAGTCCGGGACCTTTTCCGGGACGAGACCGGCGGCACCCTCGACGACGAGCTTCTCATTCTCCGATGGATTAACCGATGCCTGGCGGAAATTGCCAGATCAGGCTACTGGCGCACCGCCGGGACGATCGACCTGCTCGCAGGCACCGCGGCATATGATTTGTCTTCGAGGCTTTCCGGCTTCGTGGACCTCCACAGTGTGGAGTGGACCGGAGGCGGTCAGCGGGGGCCGCTCACGTGCGTCTCCAACCGAGGGCGCTTCGATTTGATCGCGGCTGCGGAAGCGTCCGGGCCGCGGCCTTCACACTATTTTGTGGGGTCCAACACCTTGTACGTAACCCCGGTTCCCACGGTGCCGGTCTCCGGTGGATTGACCGTCCGGTATTCGTATCAGCCCGCGGAGGTGGGCTGCCGATCGGGCTTCACTCCGCCGATTCCTCGGACGTATGACCCTGCGTTGGCAGCGTACTGTCTCGCCCAGGCGTTCCGGCGCTCCACAGCGCCGGGCGCTCCCGCCAAGACATTGGAATATCAGACTATTTACGAGCGATCCAAGGCGGAACTCGTCCACCAGGGTGAGCCGCCCATCATCACGTTGAGGTCCTACCGATCATGAGCGGCCCGGAACCGATCACCGTGAATCTCTTCGACTGGACGGGCGGGATACGCAACAAGCGCCAGAACCCGCTCCTCTTCCCCGAGAACGCGCTTATGGACGGCGAGGACCTGGACCTGGTCGATGGACGGCTGCGCACTCGTCGCGGGGCTTCCCGGTCGAGTGTGGGCAGTCTCCCGTCGGGCGCTGTCCAGGTGCTCGCCCAGGTACGGCTCCCCACCAGCGAGGCGAGCTATCTCCTTGCTCAGGTTGATGAAAACTCGGGCAACCGGCTTTACGCAAGCCCCTCAACGCTGCCGACCACGTCGGGTCAGTTCGCGGAGGTCTTTGATCTTGGCAGCGGTGCGGACCCGGTGAGTATCGCAAGCCTCAACGACCGGGTCATCATCACTGAGGGAAAGAGCCACAAACCGCTCGTCTTTCTCGGCTGCATGGCCGCGTCCGGGGAGGACTGGGCCGTGCCCAAGGCCGTGATCGTGAGCTACGACGGCGGAGTCAACTGGCACGATATCTCCGCCTCTGTGTGCGACAAGGACCCCGCGACAGCGGCCGACCTCGGGGATTTCCCGGCGTCCGGATACATTGCCGTTTGCACCGATGTGCCGAAAGTCTCCGCGTTCGCGCTCGACGTGGGCACACCGAACGCCAATCCGCTCGAAATGATCGTCGAGGGATACTCCGGAAATTGGAGCAGCGGCCCCGGCTGGTCCGACGGCACCGCGAGCGGCGGCGTTTCGCTCATGCAGAGCGGGTGCTGCTACTACAGCGGCGCAGAACCGTTCGAGGCCATTTATCATACGATCTTCGAGGTCCCGGGATTCTGGTACCGGGTTGGGTTTTCCGGCCCTGTTTCCCAACTGTCATCCGGGGTTTCGCTCCGGCGGGTGCTCTTCAAGGCGCCGTGCCAGGAACTGCAGGTCATCGGCGACGGCCGGCCGGATACGCCGCTCGGGTTCATCTATTACGATTCGTCGGCCTCGTCCTCGAAAGACTGGACCGTCCAGGTGAGCGATTACACCATCCCGTCGGTCGCGCGGCTGAACGACGGCGCAGTCTCCGGCGCGACCGGCATGCAGCCCGGCGACTACATTTATGTGGGGTACCTCACGCCGTTCAACTGCATCGAGATGACGCCGTCCAACGACAATCCCAACACGAGCGGTGCGGTACTCTCGGCGCAATACTGGAACGGGACCGGCTGGATGGGCCTTTCCATAGCCGACGGCACCGCGGTTTCCGGCGCGACATTCGCGGCCAGGGGCAAAATCAGTTGGTCCGCGCCTTCGGACTGGCAGCAGGTGCGGCCGATCAAGAGCGGCTTCCCGCGCGGCTATTGGATCAGGCTCGCTGTTTCGGCAAACTTGCGCGTGGACACCTACATCGGCGAGTGCGGGGTCTTTCCGATTCCCGAGCCATTGGCAAAGTACAAATTCGCCATGGCGATGCGCGACCGGATTACGCTGCTCAACCGTCCGGATGCGCCGGACCAGGTCAGTATCTCGCGGGCGCTCGAAGAGTACGGCATGACGGGCGAGGACAGCGCGAGCCTCCGCATCGGCGGCCAGGACGAGATCGTCGGCGCGGTCGAGGCGTTCAACCAGGGATTCATCGCCAAACCCGACGCCTGGTACATTCTCAACGGTTATTCGCCGCAGACCTTTGCAGCGGAACGAGCAGAAACCGCCAACCAGGCGCCCGTCAACAACAAGGTTATCGTCACCGGGCCGTTTGCCGAAGCTGATCAGAAAAATAAAATGGGCATCTATTTCATCAACCACTTCGGAGCCTGGCACTTTACGGGCCTGCAAGTGTACCAGATCAGCCGGGATGTGAGTTGGTGGGACCCCTCCTCGCCGAATCCGAGGCTCGACCTGAACAACCTCTTTCGGGCGTACGGCGTGTACTGGCCGGAGCGCAACTGGATCATCTGGGCGGTCCCCATGATCGTTGGGGAAAGCGCAAGTCAGGCGGTGAACAACCGCCTCATCATTTACGACCTGGTGCTCCAGACGTGGTTGCCGCCGTTTTCCGCGGCCGCTGCGAGCCTCTGCACAGCGTACCACCGCCATGAGGCCGCGCCGGGCAAACGCGGAGAAATCGGCCTGTACGCAGGCGATCACGCGGGCAACGTTCTCCGGCTCTTCGGACCGGCCGACGCTCATGCGGACGGCTGGGTCGAAACGGGCTGGATGGCCCATGGCGCGCCCAAAATCGTCAAGCTCCTGCGGCACCTCACTGCATACGGCAAGGGAGCACTGACGCTGAAGATCTACACCGACGGCAACGACAGCACTCCAGCGAGGCAGATCGAGCTTTCGGGGCTCTCCACTATCGGCTCGCACCTGTTCGCGGTGGACCAGGACAACGTGAACCTCAACGCCCGGTTCTTCAAGTACCGCATCGAACTGCGTGGAGAAAGCGACTTGTATGGATTGGGCCTTGAATTCGCGGCAGTCCGGGGCTGGAACAGGATGTGATCCTGCCCTGGCGCCGGCTGCCGGCCGGTGATCTTGGATATTGGGAAGAAAATATTGTTGATGGGTGATTCGGTGCAAACAGTTCGATAGAGGACCGGCAGAGATGCCGTCACCACGGGGACCCGGACGGAAACACCATGCCAAAAGGTCGTTACACCGGCTACCGGATATATCAGCAGCAGGCCTTCCAGGAAGCACAGAGCGGCAGCACATACCCGTACACCACATCCGCATACGGGTGCCCGTGGAGCCAGCGCGCGTACCTGTTTCATTTTAACGACTACCAACAACGCACCCACTTTGACGCGGCGAACACCTCATGCTGCACCGACCCGGTCAGGCCGTTCCACTACAAGCCCCAGTTCGCGGACCAAGGCAAACCCATGATCGCGACCGACTGCGACGCGAAGGTGCAGATCGCGGGCTGCAACGTCGTAACGATCGCGTCCGATGGCTCCGGCCCGTGCGCATCCTCCGAGGGAGCGGGAGTGCAAACCGGTATTCTCATCCGCTGCCCCACCGCCTGCCCAGACCTGGTGGAAGCCCAGGCCGGCAAGCGCATCCGCGGGGTATACGGCGATTTCGTTTACGTCGGCACACCCGGTCCTGATGTGATGGAGCTTCAGTACTACCCTGATGCTTCCGTGCTCATCAGTGCATGGCGCGCGTGTACGACCCGAACGTATGTGGAGGTGCTGTGCGGCGAGTTGCCGATCACCGTCACCATCCCGGCCGGGGCCACAAAACCCAATGGGTGTTACTGCGACTGCTGCGCGAACATTCCTCCCGCGACCAGCGTTATGATGGCGGGACCCTGCGTGCGGGAGTCCGGCGGCTGGGGCAACCGGATCTATTGCTCGGGCGGCGGCAGCATCGCACCGGTCTGCAGCGGCGATGGCGAAAACCTCGCGATCTATTGGACCGACGAGGATTATGCAGCCGGATTGGAGCACTCCTGGGAGGTTCCTCCGACCCTCTTTCCCTACGGCTCGACCGGGTGGAAGCTCGCAGGCGGCGTCCCCGGATGGGCAGGCGACGGGGACAGGTCCTTCTGTTGCGGATTGAGCGGCCGGCATTGCGCCTCGCAGGGGTGCGGCGACGGTCCGGGGTGCATCCGTCAGAACTGGGGCGCAAAGAAGCCCACGAGCAGCAACATCTATGCGTCCGGCGCTGCGGCGCGCCCGTACTATTCGGGCGGCGTGGTGCAGGAATTCCCGACGCTCAGACCCGGGCAGAGCTATCCGGTTTCAGGGTGGCAGGCATGTTCCTTCGCGAACAGGGCGATCCTGGATTTCAGCGGTTGGACCTGCCTCCAGAACACTTTCGGGTCGCTGGAACGGGAAATCGCCAAGCTCACCCGCTCCACCGGCCACCTTCAGTTCCAAACAGGCCGGTGCGCGGAATGCTGCGGATTCGGGAGCTTCACCGCGTGGCTCAATAACGGCTGCGACGATGTGGTCTCACGCCGGATCATGGTCCGCAAAGAAATGGCCGCCGGCGATGAAAGCCTCCAGGTCGGCCGGGTGCTCAAGTGCACGGAAACCGGCAACCCCGGCGAATACAAGGTCCAGGAGGCACCCCTTCGCTGCGACGGCTCCAACGGCCCGTTCACCGATGGCGCATTCGCTTACGCTCCTGCCGGGACCGGGATTGACAACTGCAACGCAGCAATCGGATCGGGCGCGGAGATCATCCGGTACGACTCATGGCCGCAAAAGGCCTGTTTATCGGGGACACACCCGAATTGCTGCTACTACTCGCAAAACGGGGGGAGCGGGTCCGGTTTCCGTGCATACATTTGGCAGATATCCGGTCAGGTTTGCTGCCCGGATATCCCCCGCGTCGCGGGCTACTACGTCAGACAGGAGGGCCCCTGCTGCCCGGCCTGGGACCAGGAGGAGTGGGATTGAAACCGCCATCCACCAGCTTCTGTCCTGTAGGGGCGCATGGCGTGCGCCCGGATGCGGGGCCGCCCCAATAAGGCATTGCCTGGCAGTATCATTTCTCTCGCAACGTTGTATCATCTGTTCGACTCTTCCACCGTAAGGACCAGCGGGTAGCCCTCCAGGCTTGCGACCATTCTCTGATTTGGAACAGGCTGCCGCTTCCCCGGCGCTCACGAAATCCTTGTCATTCATACCTGCACAATGAGGACCGCCCATGCATCTTAATCGCACGATACCTTACGACCTTCTTGCAGACTTCATCGACGACCTCGGCACCGCGCACAAACGGATCGACCGAACGCTCGCGGAAGATCTCCGCTCGATCGCCAAACTCATCCCGCACCTCCCTCATGCGCTTCCCAGCCAGGGAGCGTGTCCGTACTGCCGCGCGACATATCTCGTGAATCACTGGCGGCCGGAACTCCGCGGCACGGAAACCGTCGTCACTCACACCATGCGCGTGGTGGAACGCCTCTGCCCGCACAGCGAGCATTACAACCAGGGGTACCGGGCACTGTGGCGCTGCGAAAATCCCGCGTGCGGTGAGATGGAATTGCGGTAAGGGATCACCGGAAACTGATGGGCAGGCTTGCCCCGGACTCGATCCGGGAGACGCCCGTCCCTTCAACACGATGCACGCTGCTCCTGTGAGGCGCACCAGCGTGTGCGCCCTGAAAGCCGGGCCGACACGGGGAGACTCTCTCAGAATCTGTACAAAAGCTGCCATCGTAGCACGAATATCCCTCACCCTAACCCTCTCCCATTGGGAAGGCCGGGGTGAGGGTGACTGAGACCCGGTCAAAGCTAATCGTGCCACGATTGTCAGCTCTTCCGGGGTTTTGAGACAGCCTCCGCTGTCTACCTGCGGATGACGATCCGTGCAACTTGCACCACTGGAGGAACCATGCCGAATTACGACAGGTCCATAAGGGCCGCCAATGGTTTCAACTACGAGGGCGCTTTTGGGAGCAACCCGTGGACGACGCCCACCCGGCAGATCTCGTCGCTGGTATCCAGCCTCATGGGCTCGCTCAGCGGGTTCAGCGGGCTTCAAAGTTCCGGCGGCTCGTCGAGCTCCACCTCTTCGCTCGCGGCGCGGCCCGACGACCTCGAAGTGCAGAGCTATATGTCACACGTGCTGGGCGGACAGCGGACCCAGCTCGATGAGTACGTCCGCCGCGCAGCGGGCGCTGGCATCAAGCGCGGAGGAATGAATGTGGTTGGAGGGCCGTCCCTTGATTCCTCGCTCCACCACAGCGCGATGAAAACGCTCGCCGGCGGCTACGCGGACCGTTTCCGGGAGGCCATGAGCTACAACCGCGGCCTGAGATCAGAGCTGTACAGCCGTTACAACGACAGCCTGAGCAGCCTCCAAAGTCTGCTGGGGACGCAGCATCGTTTCCTGTCGAGCCAGGCGGATTGGTCCCAGCGCATGGGAAGTCTCCGGCACAGCGATTACCTGCGGGAATTGGACTGGCAGCGTGACACGCCCTTCCGCGAACTGCGTTTGGAAGGCCTCAAACGCGACGCGGAAATGCAGAAATGGCGCAATCAGGTTGAGCGGGAGAACCGCAATTGGGAAGTAGGCAGGCACGCCACTCTGCAACAGCTGTTCAATGACGCGACCGCCAATCCGGCAAACTCCGCGTTGTTCCGCTATTTCACAGCCCCCGAACAGGTCGGAATCAGGTCCCAGCTCCTGGGATACACTCCATTTGGTTCCAGATCACGCAGCTAATCGGAACGTGCGCTCATACCGATGCGCTCTCAAGGCGGTAACTTCAACGACGCTCGGTAAGGGCCGACCCACTTGTCGGCCCGGCTTTCAGGGGGCACACGGGCTGCTCATTTTTTCGTGCGGCAGCGGTTGACAAATTGGGTTAATTATGATTCCATTGGGAGAAATGAGAACATGTGTTCTTATTCCCGGCTGAGCAAAACTTCCCCATATGGCGCTGCAACAGGAGGAGAAGGGAGGTGTTTTTTTTTTGCGCCCATTGTTAACTAATTAGGTTATTTACCCCCGGCAAAAACCCGCGGCACCTTATGCTCCGCCGCTCCATTCATCGTCTCAGGAGGTACCTCATGGAACCGGACACCCAACGCAAGCTCATCTCGCGCTCCTTTAACAAGCTTCACGAACAGGTCTCAGTGCTCCGCGCCCTGGTGGAAGGCATTGACGACCCCGAGGCCTCGGAATTCCTCGACGCAATGGAATTCGGTCTTTTTGCGCCCATGCGCAGGCTCAGGATGCATCTCGACATCCCTTACGACTGGCGGGACCTGAAGGACGCCTCGGACAAGGAGGCGGTTGCGTGACTTCGACAGCCGTCATGGTCAAGCAATGGAAAGAACGGAACGCCCATCGGCTCGTCCAATGCCGGTGGGCGTGCACGCTCACCCGTAACGCGTGCCGGTTGTACCAGGTGCGCTCTCGGCGTTATGTTTTTCATTTTGCCGGCGACCATCACCCGCCGCCGCGGCCGAATGCCGAATACGTCCGGTGCCTGCTTCCGGAACCGTGTCCTCACGCGATCTCGGACGATGAGTCCCGGGAAATTCGGGCTGAGCTTAAGCTCGCGGGCGATCTTTTTCCCTTCCGGCGCCGTGATCCCGGCGTCCGACAGGTGGATGAGCGCCTTGTCAGCCCCGACGAAATGCTTCAGGAGGCCGACTGGAAGCGGTCTCTCATCAAAAGACGCGAGGAGTGAGCCATGAACCGATCGGAAATGATCTGCCGCACATGCATCAAGTTCGACGGTGCTCAGTGCCGTCTGTTTCCTCAACCCCTTCTCATCGCGGGGCCCGACGTGCACTGGTGCGCAAAGGGCCAGTGGCAGCGCTGGTCCGACCGGTACAATGAGATGGAGCCCTACTACTGGGGCGAGTGGGAGAGTGAAGGCCGGCCGTGACGGCTGCTCATACGGATGCGTCGCCAAGACAGTAACATGCCGGTGTAGGGGCGCACCCGCGTGTGCGCCCGGACGCCGGGCCGACCCATGGAGACTGTCTCAGAATCCGTACAAAAGCTGCCATCGTAGCACGAATACCCCTCCCCCCAACCATCTCCCTGAGGGAGAGGGAACCGGAAATCGGCCCCACAGGGCCCCCTCTCCCCGTAGGAGATGGGGCCGGGTCGAGGGTGACAAAGACGGGTCCCAGACTCGATCGTGCTACGATTTTCACACCTCTCGAGTTTTGAGACAGTTTCGGAAAGCCTGCGCACATCAAATCCCCTTAAATCACCGGCATTGGGGCTCAAACTCCGCTCCCCCGGCGGGAAGGGAGGGGTGAGGGGGAATTTTGGCACCGATACCGCCCTTATCCTGCCGCTCACGGGAGGTACGAGGGACTTGGCCCCTCCTGCGCCAATCCGGCTCAAAGCGCTTCCTTGAAGGAGGACGACAATGGCACTTCCCGATTGCCCCACACCAGGAACCATTGAGCAGCCGACCCCACGGAAACGTGCGACCCGCTCGCGAACGTCCAAGAAGTCCGCTGCCGAACCTGCCGCAACCATTCCGGACCAAACAGCGGGATCAACCGATGCCGAGCCGGCGGTTTTCGACCCTGAGATCATTGCCAAGATGCGGGAATTGGCCGCTTCCGGGTTGAATCCCGAGTCTGTGCTCCGCCTTCTGGCCCGGTTGATGGCCGAAGTGCCTGCCGCGACCAAGGAGATCATGGATCGGATCAAGATGATCGATTCACTGATCAAGACTTCCCGGTCCATGATGGAGACCAAACTCAAGCTCGATGACGTTGCAGCGCTCATGTCGCGGCTCGACGAGCTGGAAGCCCACCTGGAGCGCCTCGAGCCCGCCGGCTCCCTGCGCTCGGATAGCACGGGGGATTTGTGGACCCGGCCTGACGCGTGACCTGCGCCGACAAAGGCAGTCGCGGTATTCATGCCATCCCCCTTCCGTCGCCACGGAGAAGATTACATGTACCCGAAATACATGTTTGTCCGGGTAATCTGAACCGGGCCCCCTG
>JAIWNO010000245.1 GCA_020216785.1 Desulfomonile sp. | reverse complement strand
CCGATTTATCGTACTCCATTGAACTCAAGTGCGTATGAGCCTACCTGGGTCGGCCTGTAAGGCACCCCAACCCCAAGCATTCTTCTTTCGCTCATCTTCTCATGCACAGATACGAACACGAATCAAGCGGCGTGCGGGCTGCGCGGGATCGGCTTCAACGGCTGACCGCGCGATTCCCCGCGTTCTCCGGTGACGTCGACCAAGGTCCGGTGGATATCCAGCGCTTCATCGAAGGCCTTAAGATCATCGACAAGCGGGGCGAGATGGTCTCGCTCATCATGAACAAATCTCAGGAAGCGGTGTTCCACAAGCTCATGGAATGCCGGGAGAAGCGCGTGCCCGCGCGGTTCATCTGTCTCAAAGCACGTCAGCTCGGCATCTCAACCTTGATCGAAGCGTTCGTATTCGCTCTCGTCACCTCGTACCGCAATCGGTTCGCGCTCGTGGCGGCTCATTCCATCGAAAGTGCGCAGACGATCTTCTCCATGACGCATCGGTTCCACTGGCATCTTGTGGGCCGGAACGCGGCGTCTCTGGCGAGGAGCAATTCCCGGATGATCGAATATCCGCCGCCTCACTATTCCCGGATGCAGATCAGCACCGCTGCGAACCGCTATTTGGGCCGCGGCGGCACGATCCATTACGTGCACGCGAGCGAGGTCGCTTTCTGGGAACGGCCCGAGGAGCCGATCCTCGCGATCAACCAGGCCGTGCCGCAACACTGGGACACGCTCGTGTTCTGGGAGTCCACCGCCAACGGTATGCATAATCTCTTCCATCGCACCTGGATCGCGGCAGAGCGCGGGGAATCGGACATGGAGCCGATATTTCTCACGTGGAAAGGCTTCCCGGAATACAGTCTCCCGACTGCTTCAGCCGCGGCCGTTTCGCTCACTGCGGAAGAAGGGCGCTTCGGGCGGCGCTACGGGCTCACTCCCGGCGAAATCGCATGGGCCCGGTTTACCAGGATCAACCAGTGTCACGGGTCGTGGGAGAAATTCCACCAGGAGTATCCCATTGCCGCGGACCTTGCGTTCACCTTCACCGGGATGCCGTGGTTCGACCGGGAAGCGATCGGGGACATGCTCCGGGACGCTCAGCCGCCGGTTGCGAAAGGATATCTCCGGTTCGCATCGCCGGAATCGGCCGCGGTGGAGTTCGTAGACCACGAGGGAGCGCCGCTGAAAGTGTGGAAGCTGCCTGAGCCCGGACTGACATACAGCCTCGGCATGGACGTAGGCGAAGGCGTTGGAGCGGACTACACGGTAATTCAGGTGATCTGCAATGAAACCTGCGAAGTGGTGGCGTCGTACCGCTCGAACCGGGTGCGGCCCGAAAACGCGGGGGTGGAAGCGTTCCTGCTCGGCTCCTGGTACAACTTCGGGCTGCTCGGCATAGAGCGCAACGGGCCGGGGCTCGCGACCCTGGCCGTGTGCGAGCGTGGCATGGCCGAGTATCCGCAGATTACAGGGTACCCGAACCTCTACTAC
Source organism: Desulfomonile sp. (assembly GCA_020216785.1). Taxonomy (GTDB): domain Bacteria; phylum Desulfobacterota; class Desulfomonilia; order Desulfomonilales; family Desulfomonilaceae; genus JAIWNO01. The sequence continues at coordinate 8,510 of JAIWNO010000245.1, read as the reverse complement.
CACACGTACACCGACCGGAAGCTCCCCGAGGAGACCCGCCGCCTCGGTTGGATCACGAGCCGAGCCACCAAGGAAGCAATGTTGAGCCGCCTTGCCCGCACGATTGAAAGCCGCGGCCTGACGGTGCACGGCAAGACCGCGCTCCTGGAAATGCAGGGCTTTGTCTGGGACGCGGAAAAGAAGGATTTCCGGCAGAACTACACTGCTCCGGACTCGAAGCTCTCGCACGACGACGAGATCATCGCGCTGGCAATCGCGAACGAGATGCGCCTCCACACCTGGGAGAACCGCTTCATTTCGCAGCGTCTGCCTGAAGGAGGCGTGTTTTGAGACCAGGACTCGCAATGCGGACGATCGCAGTTGACCGGGCATGATCGGTGCGGTATGCAAGACGGATTCATGGAATCCGTTTGTAACAATCCATTTGCCGAGGACCATAATGCCCCACGCAACGTTTACCAGGCCTATCGACGATCGTTATCTTGAAGACTACACCCGGGGCGGTGTGTATGAACTTGGCCGTATCATGGTCGAGGAATCGGAAGTAATCGCGTTCGGTCGACGGTTCGACCCGCAGCCCTTTCATACCGACCCGGAAGCGGCAAAGAACTCATCGTTCGGCGGATTGATCGCCAGCGGCTGGCATACCGCAAGCCTGATGATGCGACTCTTTGTTGACCACTACCTTTCCCGGTGCGCGAGTCTCGGCTCCCCGGGCGTCGATGAGCTGCGCTGGCTCAAGCCGGTGCGCCCAGGTGACGAACTGCTGCTGCGGGTGACGGTGAGCGAGGTGACCCGTTCGCGCTCAAAGCCCGACCGCGGCCTGCTCCGCTCGTACATCGAGGTGCTCAATCAGCACGACGAAGTTGTCATGACCATGAAGGCGTTGAACCTGCTTCTGTATCGCCAGACCTAATCCTATCGAATCTTTCACTCCAGGGGCTTTCCCATGCAGGCTGAGTTTCAGGCTGACGGCACTGTCGCTGTCTCCGGCGTCACGCGCGTCGAGACCTTCGACCGCATTTGGGCAGGCATCGGCTGGCCGGACAAGGAGCCGGGCTGCATCTGCATTGTCGGGCAGAGGCCCGATGGTCGGCTCCATGCGCTCTGGGAGAAACGCGGCGGGCTCTGGGAAATGGGCGATGCCGCGCTTGAGGCCAAGAACCGCTTCCTCGTGGAACGCATCATGGTGGACGCGGGCGATGAGCTTGCAACCTCGTACTTGCGGACGCTCGACGGCTTGTGCTTTTCCGATGGCGACCGCGACCGGCATGTCGGGTGGGCTCGTCCGGGACTGGGTGTGGACCGCCTTGCGGAACCGGGCAACGTTGCCGCGGTTGTGCCTGTTCCGGAGCGCATCACCGCACACTATCGCAGCGCCCTGGAAAAGACCCGCGGGGTGATCATGCGTGGAAGGCTCCTCGTCCACGAGGCCAACTGCCCGCGGCTCGTGTACACCCTGCGCCAACCGCTGGACGAGCTTGTGCGCTCACCGGTGATGAAGGCGCTCGTCTGGGTGGTCGCGGTCCTGGATGATTACGGCGAGGCGGACGGAGTGGAGGCGGAAGACCTCCGGCCCTGGTACGGGAACGTGCAGCGGGGGACGCCATGACGGAGCACTATTGCATCATTGTGCCGCACAGATGAATGCCTTTTTGCCTTTTTGGACTCTCATCAAAAACCCCTTCACTCTTCAGACCTGCGGTAATAACATTGTGGTTGACCGGGGAAGAGCGGAGCGGTATGATACTTACGCGAACATGAAATCCCGCAGAGGCTGTAGAAGACCACCACTCGGTGCGAAGGTGCTTTCTAACGACCTACGCCAAGAACTTTTCCTGCAACAAAGACCAGAGGCTCAGACCCCTTTACGGCTGGCATTTTGCATACCCGTCTATAACGATTGGCAGGCTGTCGCCCTGCTGTTAAGAGGCATTGATGAATGCGCTCGGCAATGGGCCTTCGTTGCAGAGATTTTGTTGGTCGACGATGGTTCCACTGAGCCCCCTTGCGAAAATCTCGCGGATCACCTCACGACTGTGGCCAGCGTCGAGATCCTAAGGCTACACCGCAATCTGGGGCACCAAAGGGCAATCGCGGTAGGAATGGCGTTTATTAGGTCTCGGAACAGGTATGCGGGTGTTGTGGTGATGGACGGGGATGGAGAGGACGCTCCGTCCAGCGTCACAAAGCTCTTAGAGCGAGCCGCAAGTCTCAACTGGAAGTATGTCGTTTTTGCCAAGCGTCGCCGCAGATCCGAAGGAATCGTTTTTCGGTTCCTATACATGGCGTACAGGATTTTTCATCGCTTCTTGACCGGACGTTATGTAGAGGTAGGCAATTTCTGCATTGTCCCGGCCGAACATTTGGACGCACTCGTCGTGGCCTCGGAAACATGGAACCACTTTTCCGCTGGGGTTTATGCAGCCCGAATTCCTGTAGCGCTCGTTCATATTGATCGAGGAGTTCGTCTCGCCGGTCAATCCAAGATGAATCTCACATCGCTCTTCGGCCACGGGCTCAGGGCACTGGTCGTATTTGGTGACGCTGTGGCTGCGCGTTTGCTGGCCGCGACTGTTGTCATGGCTGCGGTTTCCGCATGCGTGCTGATAGCGGGGCTTGCCGCGGTTGTTCATGTGGAATTGGACTTCCCCATAAGGTCAACAGCAATTCTGGCGGTTCTTGTGCTGGGTCTGTTCATGGTTCTTATGGTCTTCCTGGTATTAATTATGACGGCTGTTCACAGCATCGCAGCAGGAGTATTCATTCCTCGCCGTGACTACTTGTTGTACGTGGATCGAGTTATACAGGCGAAGTCGCATGAATGATGCGTATTCTTACCCGGGAAAAGAATTGAATCTATTTGCAGAAGCCACAAACTGGAAGTCATACTTGGCCAGGAGCTGTGTTTCCTACGTGCACGGTGACGTATTGGAGGTCGGCGCTGGAATCGGATCGAACACCCCGTTCTTCTATCATTCGGGGCTTCGATCCTGGACTTGCCTCGAGCCTGACACTGCTTTAGCTAAGACTCTTTGCAACAACTTGGCGAGACGTGGATTGGAGGATCGCATCAGCGTCCTCACATGTCAGCTCCAGATGCTGCCCTCCGAACTCCTTTTTGACACAATTGTCTATGTTGACGTGTTGGAGCATATCCAAGACGATGCAGCAGAGCTGCTGAACGCTGCCGATCACCTGCGCGCCTTGGGGTCTCTGATAGTGGTGGCCCCAGCGCACACGTGGTTATATTGCGAGTTTGACAAATCGTGCGGGCACTATCGGCGTTACAACAAGGAAACCCTCAGACGCGCCGCGCCCGAGCGACTGAAGGAAAGGCGGCTTCTATATCTGGATTCAGCGGGTATGGCGGCGTCTCTCATGAACTGTCTTTGGTTGCATCATGACGCGCCCAGTCCAGCCCAAATCCGAATCTGGGACCGCACTCTGGTGCCAATTTCTTGTTTTTTGGACCTTCTGGTTCGTTACCGACTGGGAAAGACCGTGATGGGAGTATGGATAAAGCCTACAGACTGATCCTCATTCTGTTTGCTGCTGTCGTCATGTGCAGCGTTCTGGCGACGCTGGCGTTCGGTGTATGGATCTGTTTCAGTGATATCGTAGATTGCTGGGGGCTTGAGCACAACGTTGTTTACGGCGTAATAAAGCTTCTTTCCGGGAAATCTTTGTACGGTGATCCTTTGAGTCCACCGTTTGATGTGGTGCAGTATGCCCCCCTCTTCTATCTGCTGAGCGCGGGCGCGGCCGGTGCTTTCGGCATCGAGGCTCAGAGCGTGTATCAGGTTTCCGTGGTCGCGCGGGGTGTTTCTACTGTCTGTGCAGCTCTGCTGTGTCTGGCAATTTATTTCTTCGCAACACGGGTGAAGCACACGGCTCGATTGATCGCCGCATTGTGCTCGGCCACCGTATTGATTTTGGAGTTTCAGTGTCTTTTCGTTGGACTTCCGAACACCCTCCAGTCCCTATGTATGTTCTTGACCGTAGCGCTCGCTGCAACCAGTCTCGTTCGATCAGATTCAGAAAATCAGTCAAGGTGGCTGGTATTGACGGCGCTTTCGGGGCTCTTTGGCGCTGCGGCCCTCCTCTCCAAGCAGAGTGGCATCCAGGGGATCTTTATTGTCGCTGCGTTCTTGGCGCTGAAGAGACTATGGGGCCACCTGATATGCTTCATCGGCGTCTCCTTCCTTGTCGCTGTCCTTTTTTTTGTGGTTGCCGAGCCGCTGCTTGGTGACTCGTGGAGGGAAAACATCATCGAGGGAATTCGGAATCCGATCGCACTCAAGGCCGTATTTGTCACAACTTATCATCCATTTTTCTCGCAGCTCAGTATTCTCGTGGCCTACGCAGTAGTGGTGACCCTCGACTGGCTTGAGAGGTCTCCCGCCGATGAACAGATGCTTCTCTTGTGGGCAATGTGGGCAATGTGGGCGTTCGCCCTTGCCACGAGCCTGAAGATCGGTTCAGCCGCCCACTACTTCAATGATTTCATCGTGATGCTGGCCCCATGCGCTGCCATGCACCTCACGCAGATGACATCAGAACCAAGCGAGGCGCCACAGGGAGGCAGACGATTAGTTGTAATCCTCGCGGTCACATTCCTCTTCCTCTTTCCTATGCGGACGATATACACCATCGGGCGGACCACGACGAGCCTCAAGATTGTAAACAACACGTATAGCTCGCGCACTGAAATAGTGGATTATTTACGAGGGAAATTCGCTAATAGACCTGTTTCGTGGTTCTTTGCCGAGGACCAGGTGCTGCCACTGTTTCTGCCGGAGGTCGGTCTCTTCCCACATCCGGACGTCATGGCCTATTACCCCCGTAAGGAAATCGCGCTTGAAAACTACTTGAATTTGGTGAGACACGGCCATGTGGCCTATTTGGTACTCTCTGATCCTCACAAATTTACGCCATGGTTCATCCCCAAGCCGGGTGGGTTCGTCCTTGAAAAGGTCATCGGGCCTTATCGAGTCTATCACAAAGAGAGAGACCATATGCAGTGAAGGCTCCACCGCCTGGAAGGCGGTGGCTTCAGGCGTCGACTGCAAGTCGACTTCACGCGTTGTCGCCAATGAAGAAGGCATCGTCTTTGCCCCGGTCCATCTGGTCTTGCATTTCGATGTAATGGGCGATGACCTCATCCGTTATGGTCCCGCTGCTTGCCACGAAGAACCCCCTGGCCCAGACCCATCTTCTACACCGCATCGCGAAAAGCTATTTTGTTTCACAATGTTATTAGAGCGCGACAAATCTGTGGCACCAGGTTTTCGACTTCGGAAAAGGTCGCCCATCATAATTTCAATAACATAACCACTCTCACCCCCCAAAAATCGACAAGAACTGTAGAAGATGGGTTACGGGCCCCGGGACATTTCTATCGGTGCGACTGATGGAGATTTTCCAACACCGCCGTCGTCTCCTCAAAGACCCTGCGAGCGGTGATACCTGCCAAACATCGGCGGTTTGAGCAGGCCCGCAGCCGGCAGCCGAGGCAGTCAAGATCAGCATTCTGGACGACCTTGTGTCCTTCGCCGTACGGGCCGACTTTCTCGGGTTCCGTGGGGCCGAAGAGCGCTACCACCGGCGTACCGGCAAACGCTGCAATGTGCATAGGGCCGGAATCGACCCCGACGTACACATCCGAGACCGAAATGAGCGCTATGGCTTCAGGGAGTGAGAGCTTCCCTGCCGCGACAATGGGCCGCTCGGTCATGCGTTCCGCAATTTGGTTGATGTACCGGGCATCCGCGGCGCTTCCCGCGAAGATCACGGCAGCGCGCGCTTTTGCGATCAAGAGGTCGCCAAGTTCGGCCCACGCCTCCACCGTCCAATACTTGGCAGCCCAGCGGGCAGCGGGGTTCGCGTACACGATGCGCCTGCCGCTCGCGACCCCGTGCTCGCCGAGGAAGCGTCCCACGCGCGCACAGGCTGCCGGATCGCTCACAATGCGGAAATCTTCGGCTGTGACCGGGCACCCGAGGAAATCGGCAAACGCGAGGTTCTTATCCACCGCATGAGGTTTGTTCGGGTCGGTTGCGAGGCGATGATGCTGGAAAAGCGGGTTCAGCTCCTTCGCGTCCCGAAACCCGATCCGCGTTCCGCCCGGATTGGCGAGGGCCAGCAGCCCGCTCCGGAACGACGCGTGCAGGTCGATCACCACATGGTACGGCCTCCGGCGGAATCGCCTCCTGAGCTGTCTTAGCGTTGACACCGTGGCGGACAGGGCCTTGGGCACCGCTCCGCGGCCCGCGTGGGGATCGCTCGTTGACGGAATGGAGATCGGGATGATCTCGTCGATTGCCGGGTCTGCTTCGAGCACGCCGGCAAACGCTTCCTGCACGATCCATCCCACGAAGCTCGACGGATAGCACCGTTTGATCGCGTGGACCACGGGCAAGGTATGGACCACGTCGCCGAGCGAACTCGGCTTGACGATCAGCACGCGTTTTGCTGAGAGATCCATGCCCGTATCATCTCACAACGTACTTTGACGCCCAAGTCGGAAATTCGTTTGTTCGACAATTGATCATCGGGTTGCGCTTTTGAAAACCGGCGCCAAATCTTCTTGCTTGAGAATGTGATGCACCAAGTATTCTTGACCTGCGAGGGGCCGGTTTCTTCAATTAAGTTTTACGAAGGTTTCTGAAATCGCTCTTTATTTACATTGACGCGTCTTGCCGATAACGGCGGTCAGGGTCTGTTGTCATGGACTTATGAAAGTGTTCCTGATTCAGACTTAAAACCACGTCTCTCATTTCCTTGAATTCTGTTAGGCGATATTATACTTTACAACCCCAAATTTGAGGTATAACGGCTTCAGAAAAAGGGGATCGCCATGAACACCTCGATTATTTCCGATCCAAGATCCCACAACGAAGACGCCGCGTACGTCGAGTCCTGCCTCTGCCCAACGGTCCGGTCTGCCCACATTGCGGCGCGATCAAACGCATCGGCAAGCTCAACGGCAAGAGTTACCGCAAGGGCCTCTACAAGTGCTACGTATGCCGAAAGCGGTTCACTGTCAGGATCGGGACCATCTTCGAGGACAGCCACGTCTCCCTTGACGTCCGGCTCTCGGCAATCTACCTGATGAGCGCGTCGAAGAGGGGAATCAGCTCGAATCAGCTCCACCGAACCTTGGGAGTAACTCTCAAGACCGCATGGTTCATGTCTCACCGCATCCGCGAGGCCATGAGGAGCGGCGAGCTACCCCCTTCGGAGCGAACGGCGGTTCCGTAGAATCCGACGAGACCTTCCTGTGGAACGAGCCGGGCGCGGAGGTCCACAGGGGGGTACGCACACAAGCGCAAGGTACTGTCCTTGATCGACCGCGATTCCGGGATCGACCTATCAAACGACTTGTGGGCAGGCCTGAGAAGAACGAGAAATGAGTGGCCAAGAAAAACAAACTTCACTTTGGGAAGAATCTTGTTATTCTCCCATGGAAATTGAAAAAGCAAGAGACACAGCCATGCGATGTTATGCCGGAAATCCTAATCGTGGAGGGGTTGCTGCAGCGTCTTATAAGCCTCTGTCGTCAGTATGGGATGGAGAAGACAATGAATTGATAGAGAAAATGCTGAATTTTTATCCGAAACGCCCCCCCCGGCGCATCTTGGATGCCACGGTGAACAGGGGGCGCTTCTGGATTGGCAGTGATCGGTGGGTAATCGGATTGGACATCAACGGACATCATCGACCAACTGTGATCGGCAACAACATGAAGATGCCTTTCCGGGACGGAGCGTTCGACGTAGTCGTATATGATCCGCCCCACATACCCAATCAGGGCAGAGACCGTCTCAAGGATTTCACGACGCGCTTTGGATTGGGAGAGAGATCGCCAAAAGAGAACGGATACAATTTTTCGCATTTCTACGGCCCGTTTGCTGCCGAAGCGTATCGGGTATTGAAACAGGATGGGATTCTGCTCTGCAAAATTACCGACTACGTACATCACCACCGGATGCAGTGGGCGCACATCCAGGTCATTCTGGCGGCTTCGTCTGTCGGCTTCCAGCCTTGCGATTACATCGTGAAAATCAGGAAGGGCCCGATAATAGATCCCAGGTGGAAAAAGGCCCATCATGCCAGACGCCGCCATTGTTTCTGGCTCGTCTTCAGGAAGTCCAATAAGTGCGAATAAGAAGGGTCAGCCTAAGATGTCTAACATTTGCATCCCCACGCCGCAACTCCAGATTGATTTCTCGTTTATTCTTGGGGAAATTCGTCGCCTTTATCTTCAGGACGCGCTGCTCGCGACCGTTGGCGATTTGAAACTAAAGCTTGTAGACAAGGAGTTGTCTAAGTACGTCTCTGACACCACTCTCAAAGCGTTGGCGAAACATGGGTTACGGGGTGAACTTGTGTTTCCGGTTCCCTGTGTGCTGAAAGTGAATCCCCGACTCCTCGGTTATTACCGGCTGCTTCTTGGCTTTAGCAAAAAGGAGTTCTATACCGCTCAACTTGGTCTCACGGGTTTTAGG
>JAIWNO010000244.1 GCA_020216785.1 Desulfomonile sp. | reverse complement strand
TCTTCTTTGGGCAGGAATGAAACGGCGCCGCCTTTGATAGCCATGTTAATGCTCTCCACATCGATGGCTCGCGCGGTGAGCATCGCTGCAGGAGATGTCGGGCTCGGCAGGCTTTGAGCAATTCAAAGCCGTTTACCCCCATAATATCGAGAACCACGAGGTCAAACCTATCTTCGCTGATCCACACATTCTCCATGGGCGGTAAACTCGAAATTTCCCACTTGATAGGAGAACTTGTCCACATCAGGCTTGAAGAAGAGTTGAATCCACCTGATATGATGCTCGGTGGTGTTGGGGTGGGCTATTTCCTTCCCAACGGAAACTTTCACTTGAAACAGTTGATCCACTTGCACCGCGTCCGGACACTTGATGACCGGAACGTGCTTTTCCACTTTCCAGTCGGCGCTCTGATACAATTCTCCTACTGCTGCCATTATGCACCTCCTCTTGCTGAGCGGCCCTGCCGCGCGGGTAATTCGGTCAAAATCTATTCTCGAATACGAGCGGCCTCATATAGAAATTTTGAAAGAGAACCGGCAATCCGGCCATTCTTTCCCATCATTTGAGCTTCTTGATAATTTCTTCTACCTCCGCATACCCCTCCTGATACCATTTCTCCTCTTCAGGCTCCAGCTCCCGCAAGAGTCTCAGGAACTCGCCGGCGTGCTCCCGCTCCTCGTTGGCGACATCCACGAGCACCGCTTTAGCCAGCTCATTGTCGGTAGATTCCGCTAATTGCATGTAGAGTTGAATGGCTTCATACTCTGCAGCGATGTTGTAACGGATTGCGCGTACCAATTCCTCATGCGTCACTTTTCTGTCCAGTTTGTTCCCTGAAAATGGATGCGCAAATTCAGGCATTGCAACCCCCTTTCCATCTATGAATGCGCGTTGTGGGAACTTCCCGGCAGGCGCATTTCGAGCGAACCGTGCAGTAATTTGATCGGCTTGCGCTCAACATCGACCTCTCTGCTCCTGCCTGCCATTAACAAACAGAGCCCTATCAATTTTACGATACCATGACGGCGTTCCGGTAGTCAACCGAGTTGTTTTGAGGCGCAACCTGTTGACGAGGACCGCTGTTGCAGGTAGGCTTCATTCATTGTCTCATACCAGTGCGCATTAGAAGCAGCGAGTCGCCGGATGCCTCCTTCGCTTCGGAGACATGCCGGCTGACTACCGAAATCACTTCTTTGAAAACGCATTGGAATCACATCGTATTTCAGTCATGATTAACGTGAAACGCTCCATCTATATGGATAACGCGGCCACCACCTTCCCGAAACCGCGACAGGTGATCGAGGCTATGGTGCGGTTTATGGAGGAGGTTGGGGCCAATCCTGGAAGGTCCCGACACGATCAATCCGAGGAAGCCGCGGCAATTGTTGATCGCACGCGACACTTGCTCGCCGACCTCTTCAACATCCCCGATCCTCGTCGAATCGTGTTCACCCTGAATGCGACGGAATCGCTCAATACGGTCATTTTCGGCGTACTCAACCGCGGAGACCACGTGATCATCACGCAAATGGAGCACAACTCCGTGATCCGGCCCGTCAGACACCTTGAGCGGGCTGGAATCGTGACCGTCTCCGTCGCTTCGTGCGACCGCATGGGCAGGTGCGATCCACAGGCTCTCGGATCGTTGATACGGGAGAATACCGCGCTTGTGGTGGTCAATCACGCGTCCAACGTGTGCGGAACGATCCAGGACATCGCAGCCATCCGGGCAGCCATCGGCGACACGCCGCTATTGCTGGACGCCGCCCAGACAGCGGGAGCGGTACCCATTGACGTACAGGCGCTCGGTGTGGACTACCTCGCTTTCACAGGGCACAAAGGGCTTTACGGCCCCCAAGGGACGGGCGGGCTTTACGTTCGGGAAGGGTTTCCCATAAGGCCGCTCAAGCGAGGCGGGACCGGGACGCTGTCGCACCTGGACGAGCAGCCGGGCGACTTCCCGGACCTCTTGGAGAGCGGTACCCGGAACAACGTGGGGATTGCCGGCCTCGGCGCGGGAGTGGAATTCGTCCTGAGGACCGGAGTGGAGAACATCCGTCGCCACGAAATGGAGCTTCTTACAGCGTTCGTACGAGGGCTGGTCAACGTGCCGGGGCTGACGCTTTACGGACCGCTGAAGCCTGAGCTTCAGGTGCCCATCCTGTCGGTAACGTTCGACCAAGCTCTCCCGGACGGGCTTCGGCCCACTATTGGCGGATGTGGAGGCCGCGCGATCCCTGCGACCTTCGAGTCCGTCCACCCCGAAGAGGCGGCAAAGCTACTGAGGGACGAGTACGAAATCTCTGTGCGGGTGGGTCTGCATTGTGCTCCGCTGGCGCATCAGGCGCTCGGCACTTTCCCTGACGGGACGGTGCGCTGCAGTCTGGGCTATTTCAACACGTTAGAGGAAGTGGGAATCGCAATTCAGGCGCTCAAGCGGGTAGCTCAGAAGATGGACTTCGTTGAGTAGGAAAGACAATCCGTGCACCAATCACTATGCGCTTCAGTGTCGTCTCAGACCCCGCCCGGAAACGGTATTTGAAACCTGACTGATAAGTTGGCGCCGATTATGTAATTAAGTTGCCTATACGTAAGACGGTAGGACGCGTTCTGACCCGCTGCGGGAGTAACATCCAGATTGCCGCTGCCGTAGCCGCTGACAGAATCCATCTTCAGGAAAAACCCGATTGATGCGCTGTCCGAAATGTGCTTCCGGTAACTGCCGAGAAACTCCATAAACAGGCCTTGCCTGATTGCGAACGTGGAGCCCACCCGCTGCCCTGCTCCACCCCGCCAAAATTCATCATACGCGAAAGAGCCGACCACTATTGGAGCGCCGACCAGTCGTATAAACCCCACGCTGTCCGGATATCCGTAGTACACCTGAAGCCCGATGTAAGGCGCCCACGTGTCAACCTCCACTTCCACGGTGTCCCTCGGGCTTGCCGGCCACGGGACGACGCCGATCGGAACGTGCACCGCATCCGACAGTCGTCGGGAATAGTGATCGTACCGCACTCCGGCAATCTGAGAGAATTCCGGCCGCGTCCGTTCCCACGAGAACTGCACCGAGGCATCCAGGGAGTATCCGGTGGAAGTGCAGTTCCAGGTCGTGCCGCTCTCGAATACATTGCCTGTAAACCGATATCGCGTCGATGCGGGAACACTCGATGGAATCATACACCAGGCTTGGAGGACCATATCAATGTCCGCCGGCCTGCCGAACGAGATCGTCTCGTACAGGCCCGCCCAATACCCGTGTTGCGGATACCGGTGATCCGCATACTCCAGCGCGGCCACCGCCGTTCCCGCCGATTCAACGGTAAAAAACTGGCCGTGCAGGTTCCGATTTGGGATGAGGTATCCCGCGTACAAAACGGGCTCGCCGATGCGCACTCTTCGGTCAGCGCGCTCGCAATTCGACTGCCGAGCGGGCAAGGTCGGCGACACAAGGCTCGGAGCAATGCTCGGCAAACCTTCGTTGACTGCAGAGGAGTTCGCTGCGCTTGCGGAGTACGGGAATGGGAATAAGCTCCAGAGAACGCACGCAAGGGCCACGGTCCATGCCCGCGAGCCAAACGCGGCCCTTCTGTTCGCGTCAATCACACGAATGGGAAACAGGTGCCGGCACGTGAACATTCGCGACAACCCCCTTCCGATCCGAAGAGGACCTCCCCCGGCAAAGCACCGTCAATGCGTTGCGTTGCGATTAATTGGGATGACAGTGCATGATATTACATAATTCGAAAGCGATAATCAATGCGAAGTTCATGAAGTTCTATCATTTCATTCCAGTTAGGGATTCCGTACACGACGCGGGTCACCCCCACACGAGAGAGCAATTGAAACATTCTTGTGCAGTTCAGTCTGCGATGGATTCTGCCCGATTGATGAGCGTTGCCGCATATGCCGCTCCGAATCCATTGTCGATGTTGACCACCACAACACCGGGCGCGCACGAATTAAGCATCCCCAGCAACGCGGCGATCCCGCCGAAAGCAGCGCCATATCCGACCGAGGTGGGCACCGCGATAACCGGCCGATCCACCAACCCGCCGATCACGCTCGGAAGCGCGCCCTCCATGCCCGCCACAGCGATGATCACCGCGGCATCACGGAGCCTGCGGTTGTGCGCAAGAAGGCGATGAATACCTGCGACTCCTACGTCGTAGATCGAATCCACCTCGTTGCCCAAGGCACGGGCCGTGACTTTCGCTTCTTCCGCGACGGGCAGATCGGACGTCCCTGCTGCGACGACCAGGACAGTGCCGCGGCCTCGGATCTTGATTTTATCCCTCGTCCAGAGGAGCGTCCGGGCGAGCGGGTTGTGCTCCAACTCAGGAAAAACGGCAAGGAGGGCAGCCGCCTTTTCGGGATCGGTGCGCGTGATGAGCACCGTGCTCTGACGCTGCTGGAGGCTGGAAAAGATCCCTGCAATATGCTCCGGGGTCTTGCCCTGACCGAAGATAACTTCGGGAAATCCAAGTCGAAGAGCGCGGTGATGGTCCACCGTCGCGTATCCGAGCTCGTCGGATTCGAGGTCTTTCAAGAGCCGAGCTGCGTGCTCAGGCTCGATCTCGCCGGATTTGACCCGGCTCAATAAATCGATGATGCGTGAGCGATCCACGATCAGGCTCCCAGAACAAATTAAAGCCCCGGAAAGGAGGATCTAAAACCGGGGCTTCGCATGGGGGTAAGGTATGTTGAGCAGCGGGCTACGCCTCCCGCTGAATGGAGATTCTTAGACCATGATATCGGATAGTTGTCAAGAAAAATTAAAGTTATTTCTTGAAAAATTCCCAAACTTATGACCTATTATTCTATGAAATTTATTTAATTCTTTGTTATTACATAATTTTATAATTTATTAAACACCGACCTGATTATGTCCGCCTTGCCCAAAACCCCTACCAGCTTCCCGTGGTCTACCACCGGAATCGTGTAGTACTTTTTTTCGCACATCAACTTCGCCACATCCGACAAGTCCGTGTCCGGCGAAACCACCGTCGCGGGCCGTGAATAGATGTCCTCGACCACGGTCGCTGTCAGGCGTTTGAACTCCTTTTGGAGGCGCCACGGGTTTTCAAGGGGGATCACCGAATCGAGTATCACAAACACCGTGGGTATGTGCAGCGGTTTGTTTTGGGCAACCAGGTCCGATTCGCACACCACGCCGAGGACTGCGCCTTTGTCGTCCACCACGGGGACGCCGTTGATCTTCCTTTCCGACAAGATTTTGGCGAGGTCTCTCAGGGATGTCTGTGGCGTGACGGTAATGACGTCGGTGGTCATGAAGTCCTGTGCCTTGCTCATGGGTTCCTCCTTGGAGCAGGTCGGCATTTCGCTTGTGTCTGCCGGCGCTTCGGGCATAATTGAGTCGTGAAGCTGTGAGCAAGCGCTCTTCGAGCCCTATCGGTCAACCGGGCGGCGAAGCGAAGAAAAAACCGCCCGCTGCGCGCATCATCCGCATTCTCGTTTTCGAGCGCTTGGAGGAGAATACCATGAAATCATATCGTGAGGAATTGTGGTTCAACGTGCGCGGGCGTCGAACCTTTATCAATATCACTCCGGACGTGGAGAAGGCCGTCGCGAAGAGCGGAGTGAAGGAAGGTCTTGTGCTCGTGAACGCGATGCACATCACTGCGTCGGTCTTCATCAACGACGATGAGTCCGGGCTGCACCAGGACTACGAGCGGTGGCTTGAGCAGCTTGCCCCGCACGAGCCGGTGAGCCGGTACCTCCATAATCGCACCGGCGAGGACAATGGAGACGCCCATTTGAAGCGCCAAGTCATGGGCCGCGAAGTTGTGGTGGCTATCACTGGCGGGCGCCTGGACTTCGGTCCATGGGAGCAGATCTTCTACGGCGAATTCGATGGCGGACGCCGCAAGCGGGTGCTCGTGAAGATTATCGGCGAGTGAGGGCCCGCTTGGTTCCTTCTTCACTTCACCAGATTTGGAGGCGACTTCCCTGCATCCGGCCGCAGCCGATTTGCTTCCTCGAAACGTGCCTCCGAGGAGACCTGGGGACATTCGCAAACGCTATTTCCATTTCTCGCTGTGGACTCTTTCCGGGTTGAAGCGGTCAGGAGGGGCCTTTTTTTCCGCGGGCCAACCCAACGAGACCATGCACAAAGGGATGACATGCTCAGGAATTCCCAAGAGCTTTCTGAGACCTTCCATCCGCTTTTCTTCCGGATAGATCCCCACCCAGCACGCCCCGAGGCCCAATGCATTGGCGGCAATGAGTATATTCTCCGTCGCGGCTGCACAATCCAAAACCCAACGTCCTTTGAGCGCCTCGATGGTGGGGTCGCCGCAAACGACAATCGCAACTCGTGCTTGTTTCAGCATGTGAGCATGAGGATGGAAAGAGATGACTTGAGAAAGAACACCCCTATCCCTGACCACCACGAAATGCCACACCTGATTGGCCGCGGTGGGAGCTGCCATTGCCGCTTTCAGCAGTTCCGTCACGAGGTCGTCCGGTACCGGCGCCTCCGTGTACTTTCTGATGCTCCTTCTCGTGAGAATGGCTTGGATCGAATCCATGAATGTACTCTCCCTTTCGTGCCTGGCGGACCGTTTTCCGGGTCCTTTCCACCGGGTACGTGGAAAGGCGAGACGTCAAATGGAAGGATGTCCCGATAGGGGCGGGGCTGAGACCCGCCCCTACCCAAGCCGGTCGCCGGCAGCAAGACAAAAGTATTCTCGGATCGTCCTATCAACGACAGAGCCGATCGCGATACCGCCGGCGGGTTCCTCGCTATTAACTCCGCCTCTTCTCTCCCGCGAAGCCCGTCTTTCTCAGCTTTACTGTAATCCATCCGTTTTCTATGACTTGGCCTTCCCGAAACGCGGTACAGCGAACGATCCGCTCGATCTCTTCCCGACTATATGGAGGCGTGGCTTTGGACGTAAGAGATCCCCACCGGTATGCCAGGGTGTCAATGATTCCAAGCCCCCGCTCCATCATCTTCAATGCCTCCGGGGTAATGACCTGTGCCGGATCCAACAGCCACGCTTCTCCTCCTGCCTTCAGGACCCGAAAGCACTCGTCGATTACGCGGATCGGGCGTTTCCAGGCGTGAAAAGACCCCGTGCTGATCACCATATCCCACGAGTTGTCTCCAAATTCGAGTCGATTACCATTGCCCTCCATGAACTTGACACGATCGGAAAGACCGACACGCTCAGCATTTTCGCGCGCTATCCTGAGGAGCGTTCTTGATGAGTCGATCCCCACGATGGTTATCTCGGGGGCCCTCTTGGCGATCGAAATGGGAAGATACCCCGGACCCGTCCCGATATCCAAGAGCTTTCCTCGGCTCATATGAGCAACCACCAGCTCGGCAACCTCTTTGTAGTAGGTATCGACCGCGGTTTGAGCGATTGCGTCATAAAGTCGCGCAGCGAAGCACGGGATCTTCTCGGGAATGAGAAATCGAACGAGTCTCGATGCCAGTGTATCTCTGCGCCACATGAGATTGGCCTACAAGTCTTGTCTCACAGTCTGGCTGGAACTATCCGTCGGACATCTCCACGATGAGAGGGGACTGAAAAGGCGTCTCTCCAGCGTGTTTGACAGTGGAATGCCGTCCTTTTCCACTGACAAAGGCCGTTCCTGCGTGGTACTGGTGTCCCATGAAACAAAACGCCCTCATAAAGCATCTCGAAAGTAACGGCGCGGAACTCATTCGAGAGGGTAAGAAGCATAGTATATGTGGTTGACGCGGGTTGACAAGTGAAGTCCTACGACACACCAAGATTATCGACAAGCTGGCAAGAAAGATTTGTAGGGACCGGGCATTCCCTTCGTGAGGTAATCATGGAATATCATGCTACAATAGAGCAAACCGAAGGATAGTGGATCGGCTGGCTGGACGACCTCCCCGGAGTAAATGCGCAAGAACGCTCGCAGGAAGAACTCCTTGAATCCTGAAGGCGGGAGCGGAGGACATGCTGGATCTGAAAGGTATTCATGACCCGAACGTGGTAATCCCTGTGCCATCCGGTCATAAACCGGCGGGGTCCAATGCCCGGTACAAGAAGACGCCGGGGATCGACCATAGCGGCCCGAATCCCTGAACCTCAGATAGAAGTGGATATCAGACCCAAATGCGTCTCACTCTGGTGACGTAATTCCGAGGAACGGGAGGATTTTTCGTAAAGAGCCGCCTTTGATTGCACGATTTCCGCCATTATTCCATTGCCGAATCATTCAGCGAACCCGGCCGATAAGGTCTCAGCCTAACTCTCTATGTCCCCGCACTAGTAGATCGATTCAGAAATGGCTTTACGTGGTTGTCATCCACGGCCTTGGGTAGGATCGGGTCTGAGACCCGCCCCTATAAGGCATATCACGTTGTTCAATTCCTCACGTCGTCTCCGGCAACGTGGCAAGCTACTTATGAAACGATCTACCAGACACCACGGCATCATGCTGTCCGAGCCTCAAATGTCAAGTGGTCGCCATTCGGAATCGCTCGGATGGTTTCGCCTGGTTGGAATCGTCCGTGGAGGATCTCCAGCGCGAGCGGGTTCTCGATGAGCCGCTGGATAGCCCTTTTGAGCGGCCGCGCGCCGTACGCAGGGTCGAACCCTTCCGCCGCGAGCATGTCCCGTGCTCCGTCGGCAAGTTCCAGCGTGAGCTTGCTGTCCGCGAGACGTTTGTTGAGCCTGCCGATTTGGATGTCCACGATCTGCTTGATCTGGTCTCGCGTCAATGCATGAAAGATGATCACATCATCGAGACGGTTGAGAAATTCCGGCTTGAAGTGCAGCCTGAGCGCGTCCATAACCCTTGACTGCATCATGGCTT
Organism: Desulfomonile sp.; assembly: GCA_020216785.1. Taxonomy (GTDB): domain Bacteria; phylum Desulfobacterota; class Desulfomonilia; order Desulfomonilales; family Desulfomonilaceae; genus JAIWNO01. Next base: position 10,587 of record JAIWNO010000244.1, on the reverse strand, counting down.
CGTTCTTGCCCGCGAAGTCCCGGATCTCCGCTGAACCTATGTTGGACGTCATAATGATGATCGTGTTCTTGAAATCCACGGTGCGGCCCTTACCGTCGGTGAGCCTGCCGTCGTCCAGGATCTGAAGGAGCGCGTTGAACACTTCCGGGTGGGCCTTTTCGATTTCGTCAAAGAGCACCACGGAATACGGGCGCCTACGGACCGCTTCCGTGAGATATCCGCCTTCTTCGTACCCCACGTATCCCGGCGGTGCTCCGATCAAGCGGGCGACTGAGTGGCGCTCCATGTATTCGGACATATCCACGCGCACCATTGCTTGTTCGTCGTCAAAGAGGAATTCCGCGAGCGCGCGTGCCAGCTCAGTCTTGCCCACACCGGTGGGTCCGAGAAAGATGAACGAGCCGATTGGACGGCCGGGATCTTGCAAGCCGGATCGGGCGCGGCGTACCGCGTCGCTGACAGCGACAACCGCCTCGTGCTGGCCGATTACCCGCCGTTCGATGCGATCCTCCATCTTGATGAGCTTCTCGACCTCACCTTCGAGCATTTTGGATACCGGAATGCCGGTCCACTTCGCGACCACCTCCGCGACATCTTCCGGGCCGACCTCTTCCTTGAGTAGACCGCCGTCCTTCTGAATGCGGCCCAGTTCCTCGTTCTTCTCCCGGATGTCTTTGTCCAGTGCGACGAGGACGCCGTACTTAAGCTCCGCGGCCTTGCTCAAGTCCCCTTCCCTTTCGGCCTTGGCCGCATCGGTCTTGGCACGTTCGTGCCGTTCTTTAAGCTCCCGGATCGCGGTGATGATCTCCTTTTCCTGCCGCCAAAGCCTCTTGAGCGATTCGGATTCAGCTGTCAGTCGGGCGATTTCACCGACAACCTTGTCCAGCCGCTCTCGACTGGCAGCGTCCGATTCCTTGGTGAGGGCTTGTTGCTCTATCTGAAGCTGGATGATACGGCGCTCGATCTCGTCAATTTCGGTCGGCATGGAGTCGATCTCGATGCGGAGTCGTGACGATGCTTCATCGATCAGGTCGATGGCCTTGTCCGGCAGGAATCGGTCGGTGATGTACCGATTGGAGAGCGTGACTGCAGCAATGATAGCCCCGTCCTGTATGCGCACGCCGTGATGCACTTCGTAGCGCTCTTTGAGTCCTCTCAGGATCGAGATGGAGTCCTCCACGGAAGGTTCGGCCACATAAATAGGCTGGAAGCGACGCTCGAGCGCGGCATCTTTTTCGATGTATTTCCGGTATTCGTTGACCGTGGTCGCGCCCACGCAGCGAAGCTCACCCCGTGCGAGTGCCGGCTTCAGCATGTTCGACGCGTCCACAGCGCCTTCCGCTGCGCCGGCGCCGACCAGTGTGTGCATCTCGTCAATGAAGAGAATGATCTCGCCTGCGGCGGATGTTACTTCTTTGAGCACGGCCTTGAGCCGCTCCTCGAACTCTCCGCGGTATTTCGCGCCCGCAATGAGCTGACCGATATCCAGTGCAAGAACGCGTTTACCTTTAAGCGTTTCCGGGATGTCGCCGGAGACTATCCGTCCTGCGAGCCCCTCAACGATGGCCGTCTTGCCGACTCCGGGATCGCCGATGAGGACCGGGTTGTTCTTGGTGCGTCGGGAGAGCACCTGGATGATTCGGCGGATTTCGTCGTCGCGGCCGATGACCGGGTCGAGCTTGCCTTTGCGCGCCAGTTCCGTAAGGTCACGCGTGAAGCGCTTGAGCGCCTGGTACTTATCCTCCGGCGACTGGTCCGTTACACGCTGGGTACCACGGATCTCGCTGAGCACTGTATAAATGCGCTCCTTGGTCACTCCGTGTTTGGCAAGTATCCGTTGCGCGGCCGAGCCGCCTGCCTGGCACATGGCGATGAGAATGTGCTCCACTGAGACGTACTCGTCCCGCATCTGTTCCATTTCTCGGAACGCGGCTTCGAGGATTGCTCTCAAAGAGGGTGAGAAGTAGCGCTCAGAGCTCGCGCCGCTTTGACGGGGGAGCCTCTCCACCGCAGTCTGAGCTTCGGTGCGCACCCGCTCGGGATCGGCCCCAAGTTTCTTAAGGATTTCCGTGCAGATACCCTCATCGTCCGAGAGGAGCGCCAGCAAGAGATGTTCGGAATCCACCTGCGGGTTTCCGTGCTGGGCAGCCATGTTTTGAGCAAGTTCGAGAGCTTCCTGGGACTTGAGGGTAAATTTATCCGCACGCATGAGGTGCTCCTTTCAAAAAGTTGCTTTACCTATCAGGTAAAAATCGGCCTGTTCACTGTCAAGCGGCCGCCTGTGAGAAAGTGATCGAGATTGACATGAACGGGTCGGTCGGATTATGATGCTGGAAGCGGCCAATGCAATCAGACTGGTGTTGATGTTTATTCCCTCCGGATTTGTGCTTCGGTTTGTCCTGCGCAGAGAGGGATCGTGCGCCGGGTCACTTCGAGATCCAGAATACCGCATGCGGTCGCGGCCTAGATCGCTACAGCGCGTTTATGTGCCCGAGTCGGACGGCCCCGCGTGCCGGTTGGGCTGAGGAAAGGCAAAGAATCGTTGGATTTCAAGCGCGACACCAAGATATTGCCCGCGCCTGAAAACATTCGCACCCCGTCGGAGAGCGCAGCGGGGCCCGGGACCATCCTCGCTGTCGACGATGACGAGGCAGCGCTTCAGCTGCTTCGGGAATTGCTCGAACTTCACGGCTACCGCGTACTTGTCGCGAACGAAGGGCGGGTCGCTGTCGGACTTTTCGAGAAAGAGCGTCCGCAACTCGTCATAACGGACATTCGGATGCCGTACATGGACGGCATCGAAGTACTCCGACGTATCGGCGAAATTGACGACGCAGTTCCCGTGATTCTCGTCACCGGCCATGGAGACCTGGAGAACGCCATCAAGGCCCTCCGACGTGGAGCGTACGACTTCCTCCAGAAACCCATCAATACTGAAATCCTCCTGAATACAGTGAGTCAGGGCCTCGAACACTATCGCCTCAAGCGCTTCGAGCGAAACTACACCCGTGTACTTGAAGCCCAGGTGGAGGAACGTACATGGGAATTGGCGCGCACCAACGACTTCCTCCGAGGCATTCTTAACAGCTCAACGGGTGTGTCGATCGTGCTCACGGACTTCGACCAGACTGTTCTATTTTGGAATACAGGCGCAGAAAAGATCTTCGGGTACACATCCGAAGAGATGATCGGCTCAAAGATCTCTCGGCTTTATGTGGACGAGGATAAAGACGCTCCGAGCGCCGCGGTCAAGCTCTTCAGCTCGCGGCAGACAAACAACGGCACGGTTCATTCCAAGGTCCGGCAGAAGGCAAAAGACGGTCGAACGCTCACAATTTCGCTTGTGCTCTCCCCGATGCTCGATGCGTCGGGAAAGGTGCAGGGACTGCTCGGACTCGGACAGGACGTGACGGAGGAGGTGCGGCTCCACGAGGAACTGGTCGATTCCTATCAACGAATTCAGCGCATCCAGGACAGCTCGATTTTCGCGCTGGCCAAGCTGGCGGAATCTCGGGACGGAGAGACGGGCCTGCACCTCAAGCGTATACGGAAATACTGCAAGGTTTTGTGTGAGCAGCTGCGCACGTATGACACGTACAAGGACATGCTCACCGATCAATACGTCAACGACCTTGTGCAGTCCTCGATTCTTCACGACATCGGTAAGGTGGCGATTCCGGATGCGATTCTTTTCAATCCGAACAAGTTCGGGGTCGAAGAATATGAGACCATGAAACGCCACACGATTCATGGCGGACAAGCCCTTGAGGACGCCGCGATTGAAACCGGCGAGCAAAGCTTCCTGTCAGTAGCTCGCGATATCGCGTACTCCCACCACGAGCACTGGGACGGCAAAGGCTATCCTTATGGCTTGAAGGGCGACAACATTCCCCTCGCGGCCCGTATTGTTGCGATTGCCGACGTGTACGACGCGTTGACCACCGAGCGCAGATACAAGAGAGCCTTCAGTCGTGAGGAGTCTCGAGCTATTGTCGTTGAGCAGAGCGGAAAGCAGTTCGACCCCGACATAGTACGTGCGTTTGTCGAAGTCGAAGATCAATTTTGGAGGATCCGCTCGATTTACTTGGCAGAGGCCGAAATCGACATCTCAGGCTATTTCAAGTCATACTCGGAAGATGCCGTGGAGTCCTCGTCCGTTCGCAAACGATGAGCGGCCGAAGGAACACGTTCACGGGAATTTCGGCGCGGCCGAGGCCGGCTGGACCGGCGGACGATGCCCCGATACCCTTTCCCTTGAGGAGCGTACGAGATGGCCCGTATAGATGCCGTGCTGAAAATGGCCGTAGAGGCGCACGCATCGGATCTCCATGTCCCAACCGGTGAATCGTTCCTCATTCGGCAGCACGGTCGACTCAAGAAGGTTAAATCCAAACCGCTGACGCCTGAGCTCAGCAAGGAGCTCATTTACGAGATCCTGTCGCCCGTACAGAAGAAGCTGCTCGATCAGAACCTCCAGTTGGATTTCGGCTATGAGATCAAAGGGATGGCTCGTTTTCGCGGGAATGCGGTCATCCAGCGAAACGGACTGAACGCGACCTTCAGGATCATACCTCTTAAGATCCCGTCGATGGAGGAGCTTGGTCTGCCGCCGGTGGTCAAGAAGTTCTGCGACTTCCACCAAGGATTGCTTCTCGTAACAGGCGCGACGGGCCAGGGCAAGTCCACCACGCTCGCGGCCATGATCGACCTGATCAACTCCACGCGACCCGTGCATATCCTGACTATCGAGGACCCCGTCGAGTTCGTCCACCCCATCAAGAAAGCTGTGGTTAACCAGCGGCAGCTCGGGACCCACACAAGATCGTTTTCTAACGCTTTGCGGGCTGCGCTCCGTGAAGACCCGGACGTTATCATGGTCGGCGAGCTTCGGGACCTGGAGTCCATTGAACTCGCCATTACTGCGAGTGAAACCGGCCACTTGGTGATGGGCACGCTTTCCACTTCTTCCGGCCCAAAGACAGTGGACCGGCTTATCGATTCGTTTCCGCCTGCGGAGCAGAACCAAATCCGTGCAATGCTCGCTGAAAGCCTGCGTGCCGTGGTGACGCAGAAACTCATCCCTGCTGCGGACGGTAAAGGCCGAGTTCTCGCACCTGAAATCATGATCGCCACGGTCCCGTTGGCCAACCTGATCCGCACGGAGAAGACATATCAGATTCCGTCCGTTATGCAGACCGGTCGCGCCGTAGGGATGCAATCAGGTGATGACGCGATCATGGAGCTGTACAAAGCGGGCAAGATCACAGGCCAAGCGGCCTATGATTATGCCGACAACAAGAAACGATTCAAGGAAGTGGTGAAATAGTGGAGAGGCGAAGTTCGCATGGCCCGAATTGACATGTTCTTCAGAGAAATGGTGAAGGCAGGTGCGTCTGACCTTCACATGGTGCCGGGGCTTCCTCCCATGCTGCGTCTGAAGGGCGACCTGGTCCCGACGAAGCATAAGCCGCTAACCCACGCGATGAACGAAGAGCTTTTTTTTGAGATGCTCTCAGCCGACCAGCAAAAAAAACTGAAGACCACCCTCGAACTGGACCGCGCTTACGAAATCCACGGCCTGGCCCGTTTTCGGTGCAATTTCTTCTACCAGCTGCGCGGAATCTGTGCGGTCTTCCGAGTGATTCCCACGAAAATCCTGACCCTGGAAGACCTGGGAATGCCTCGCGGCGTACAGAGTATACTCGCCGTGCGCAAGGGGCTTGTCCTCGTAACCGGCCCGACCGGATCGGGCAAGTCCACCACACTTGCAGCGATGATCGACCATATCAACAGCAGCGAGGAACGGCATATTATCACTATCGAGGACCCTATTGAGTTCGTCCACCCAAACAAGAAGTCGCTCATTACCCAACGGGAGATCGGCACCCATGCGCGCAGCTTCGCAGACGCTCTCAGGGTGGCGTCACGTGAGGACCCGGACATTATTCTCGTTGGCGAAATGCGTGACCTGGAGACGATCTCGCTGGCGCTCACCTGCGCGGAGCTCGGGACCCTCGTGTACGGAACGTTGCATACGAACTCAGCCACCAAAACCATCGACCGGATTATCAACGCGTTTCCTGCGAACCAACAAAATCAAATCCGGAGTATGTTGAGCGATTCTCTCAAGGCAGTGTTGGCTCAACAGCTCCTCAAAACCGCGGACGGCACGGGCCGCTGCGCGGCCGTGGAAATCCTGCTCTCCAGTCCAGCGGTCGGCAACCTCATCCGGGAAGGGAAGCTTCCTCAGGTCGCATCCATAATTCAGACGGGATCAGCGGAAGGCATGCAGACAATGGACCAAGCGCTCCAGCAATTGGTCGACCAGAAAAAAATCACTCCCGAGGCCGCATACTTCAAAGCCATCGACAAGGCTTCGTTCGCGTCACAATGCGCCGACCACATGTTTGATTAGCAGGCTGATCTGCGGCGTTTCAGACAATTATAGCGATTATCGAAGGCTATGACGGATTGACTCGCGGGTGCTACTGGCAGCTTGTCCAGCCAGTGGAGGTTTCATGCAGCGAAACCCTCTGAAAGACACGACAAGCGTTCGAGTCGAACAAGCCCTACCGACTACCTTGCCGCAGCAACAGTGCTGAATAGCCCGCAGAGGACCTTCGCCAGCCGAAGCATGTGAGCGAGCGCCTCTTCTTCGCTTCGGCCGGGATTGCGCCGATAAGTGATCAGAATCCCGTTGAGAGCTGCAAAGAATGTGTGACTTAACAATCTGACATCACCCCGAGCGCCGAGTTTCCTGAAAGCGGAATCAAAAGTGTCCAGCGCGGAGCGTTCCATCGCCTTCAGCTTTTCCAGGGACGCGGAGTTGATCGACGCGTGAAGCCCGAAGTGAGCCATCATCCGGAAGTACACGTCATGTTCCGTGAGGTACCGGATAAATGTCTCGGCCACCTGATCCAGGCTGAAATCGCCGGAGCGGTTCAGAGTGGCCGCAAAGGCATCCATCATGTCCTGGGTGCCCTTAAGCGCGGCTTCGATGAACAAGGTTTCCTGGTCTGAAAAATAGGTATATATGGACGGCGGAGATATGTCTGCCTCTTTGGCTATGTCGCGCATGCTGACCTTGCCGAAGGGCTTGGCAGCGAAGACTCTCTGTGCTGCGTCGAGGATGAGGACTTTCCTGGCCTCTTTTTCTTGTTCCTTGAGTCGGGCGAATGCGGTCTTGCCTTTCATAACAGCCTCTGTTCACAATCTCCTGCGGTAACCTGTCAGTGGCCCGTCGGTCTACCTTACCCGATTCTATGATTCGATTCAACAAAAAATAATTGAATGGCTGAACGACTGTAACGTATGTTTACATCGGTTCATGGTGTCGCACATTGTGAAGTTGATTCGCATACAGAACGCCGGCGCTACCGGCTTTTCAACCGGGATTCGCTGACTGTGGAGCGGAAATGACAGACACATCACGGGACGCGTTGCCGAAACCAAAACAAACGCTGTAATCCGGCGTCCCACGGATCGGAAGCGGGGTAGTCCCTGCCGACCATCTTGATGTTAGGCGCTGGCGAGCTCAACCGTGCGAGATAAAAGCGCTCCTGCAAGCGGTGGTGATGTCCTCGACGATCGCGTCCTCTTTTAGTCCTGTCTCCTTTCAGTTTCCTGGAGGCTCGCGCGGCAACCGCATCATTGCAAGGGGTGAAACGACGAAGCAATCTCCCATTTTGAAGGGTCGGAGATTGCTTTGCTACACTGGCAGTGACAAGTTCGATCGGAGGCCCCGGCCACAAGTAACTCAACGGATACTTAGCGTTTTCAATACGAGTTCGCGTCAGGATCGATTTCGTGATATTACGAATACAATCCCTTCCGGATGATTTACGACGTCCACATTGGAGGCGGACACGATGTTCGGCGCGATTGCGGGTGACATCATCGGGTCGGTGTACGAAGCACGTCCGATCAAGACGACCGACTTTCCGCTTTTCAGCCCTGGATGCCGATTCACCGATGATACGGTCCTGACGGTGGCCGTTGCTTATGCCCTGCTCCAGGGCTCGGGTTACGTGGAGACGTTCAAAGAATATTACCGCCTTTATCCGCACGCGGGTTACGGCGGAGCCTTCTCAATCTGGGCGTCATCGGTCGATAACCGGCCCTACCTGAGCTGGGGGAACGGATCGGCAATGCGCGTAAGTCCGGTAGGTTTCGCGCTCGACAACCTGGACGATGTCCTCGATGAAGCGAAACGAACGGCAGAAGTCACCCACAACCACCCGGAAGGCATAAAAAGTGCTCAGGCTGTGGCCGCTGCAATTTTTCTTGCGCGGACCTCGCGGGATATGAGCGCGATCAAGGAGTTCGTCGAGCAGACCTTCCACTATGACCTGAACGAACCGCTCGATTCGATCCGTCAATGGTATCACTTCGACGTGTCCTGCCAAGGAACCGTCCCGCAGGCATTGCGGGCTTTCCTCGAATCGACCGATTACGAGGACGCGGTCCGCAATGCGATTTCCTTGGGCGGCGATAGCGATACCCTGGCCTGTATCACTGGAGGAATCGCCCAGGCATATTATGGAAAGCTGCCTCCTGTTGTGATTTCCAGGGTCAGGCGCATACTGGATCAGCGCCTCAACGGAGTGGTGGATGAGTTCATGGCGCGCTTTCCGGCAGCGGCGGTGTGACGCTCGAATATTGGCACCGCCGATCAACAATGACGGAGATTGTCTGCGAAACAAGGCCAGCAGCCCTCGTGAGAGATGGTGGTAGCCGGCGTCGCTGCCGGTCATTATGATGTTCCGTGCTTGCAAGCAAATGCGTCTGAAACGAGAACATTCAATTATGCGAGGCGGTCACACCGAAGCCCACCACACACTTTACTTGGTCCGGCGCGGATGGTATGTTATCATGAGATATATACTCGATTATTCTCGATCCGGCATTGCAATGGGGGCGGCTCGGTTTCGAGGAACATGGCTGTCATTTCCGCAGTGCCTCCGCCCGGGCGAACTGAGGCCACCTCTACGTTCAGCCACAAATGAAGCCTCCTGCTCCTAAACCACGTGTGATACAAGCCATTGACGCGGTTCAGTGCATCAGGTCCGGGATGGACGACGCAGCTATCATGGAGAAGTTCAACCTGACCGCAAAGGGGTTGCAGCATCTCTTCGAGCAGCTGGTGGCGACGCGGGTGATGACACAGGCGGAAATCGACTCACGAACCAGCCTGTCGCCCGGGTCTGTCGTTGTGGATATCGATGCCCTACCCTTCCCTGCCCCCCCCTCCCACCAAGAGGGTCGTCCAGGCGCGGGATGCGCTGGAATGCCTGAAAGCAGGGCTTCACGACTCCCTTATCATGAAGCGGTTCAACATCTCCGCCAAAGGCTTGCAGAGCCTGATGGCGCAGCTCGAAGAAGCCGGACTCGTCACTCCGTCAATTTTGGCACAACGTGCAGCAGCCACTCAGGAGCCTATCGAAGTGAACGAGAGCATCACGGGCGGCAACAATCGCAGAGCCGCTGCGCATCGCGAGATGCTCGGAAGGGTCCCCGAGAGCACATCCCCCATTGCGGCTGATTCTACCCCCTCTGTGGGCGCAGACCAGACTCTGTTCGAAATTCGGCACGTGCTCACGGGTGAAATAATCTTTGCCGGCGAAGCGCCTTCGCTGGGAGACCTGGTGCGCAAAGCCGTGGCAGTGAATGCAGACCTATCGAACGCGGAGCTTTCTCACGCCGGCCTCGCGCGGCTCGACCTTTCGGGTGCGCGGCTGGCAAGCGCCAACCTTACCAAGGCCAATCTTCCAGGCGCGGACCTTACCGGCGCGAATCTCAACGCGGCGATTCTCGCCTCCGCCGACCTTTTCGGGGCCATACTCTATAAGACGAACTTCGCTGCCGCGGACCTGTCCGGTGCAAACCTGGGCATGGCTTATGCGGTATGGGCTTTCTTCTCCGGCGCAAACCTGGCGGAGTGCGACTTGAGCCGAGCGGACTTATCCGGCGCAAACCTGACAGGCGCCAACCTTTTCGAGGCGATCGTCACCGCCGCCAATCTCAAGGGGGCCTGCCTCCCGGCCACGAAGCTCGAGTTCACACGGGGCACGCCGCTTGAATAGGATTCAAAGAGGATGGCGGGAACACGGCTGTAGGGCCGGAATCTCACCGGGAAATGCGACCACGGCATTTTGCAGTGATTCCCGCCTATAGCGCATGGCTACCAAAGGGCTTCACGAAAAGAGATTCGTTTCGTTGTTTCACTCCTCGCAATGACACGATTGCCCCAGAGGGCCCAGGGAAACTTAACTAACACACCAAAGACACACTCGGCGTTGTCTCGTTAATTTAATCATGATAAAATATAAATTTTATTAAGAGGAAGAGCATCCTCGGTTCTTTCCGTGAGCTGTTTCACGATTGTTTCAGGAGTGCTGTATGAGCCAGGATCACATGCTGCCCAAAGCGTACGAGCCCGCAGACATCGAAAAGAAATGGTACGCGTATTGGCAAGAGCACAAAATGTTCCACGCCGACGACAAAGCCACCGGCAAAGAATATTCCATCGTCATTCCTCCCCCGAACGTCACCGGCTCGCTCCACATGGGGCACGCGCTGAACAATACC
>JAIWNO010000243.1 GCA_020216785.1 Desulfomonile sp. | reverse complement strand
AGACCTCTTCCCGCTGAAGCACAACGTCCTTGAGAAGCTTTTCAAAGGCGGTCACGGCTGTCTTACGATCAACTACGTGCGCAGAGGCGATAGAGAGATCTACCATTTGTCGGCCGATGCCAAGAAAAAATGGGAAGCGGAAACCGGAGGAGACAAACATCACGTAAGGATGTACCTCACCTCGAAGTGCAAGGTGGAGTTCGAAGAAGGTTACTACGACCTGTACCACTTCCACATCGTTGTGGAACCGTTCCGGTTCTCGTTTTATCTCCCTATTCATCAGGCGCCGTGGGTCGATAAGAGAAGGATTTCCAAACGCCGGTTCCATTACCCCCAGACCGTAGAGTACGGTCTTGTGCGCGGCAAACTTATTACCACATCGCGCAAAGCCACGCTGGTGACACGGGAGCTTATCAAAGAAGAGTTGCAGAAGTTTCTCGACGCGAAGCTTACACCGGAAGAATAATGAATTTGTCGGTCGATTGAGGTGCAAGCGTCCGATTCTTGCAAGGGCGCCGCAAAGAAGCGTTGAGCCCAGGTATCAAACAGCCTGTTATACCGACTCCTTCAAACAGGTACCGTCAACGTCGGCCGTTCGGGGCCGACCCGTATGTCGGCCCCGTTTTCAGCGCGCACATGTGGGTGCGCCCCCACGAAGGCCATGTTCCAATCTTGGTGGCGCATCAATATCAAAATACACCGCATTCCCGCGAAATGATGGTCTGAAGGATCTCCGACGTGCCGCCGCCGAAGAGTAGAAATCGGCAGTCCCTGTAAAACCGCTGCACATCGTATTCCATCGAGTAGCTGTACGCACCGAAAATGCGGGTGGCTTCATCCGCGCAACGGCACGCGACCTCGGAAGCGAAGTACTTGGACATGGACGCCTCCTTGAGGGCCCGCTGTCCTTGGTCAATCATCTCCGCGGTCTTGTACGTCATCAGCTCCGCGGCCCAAATATCCGTCGCCATATTGGCGATCTTTTGCTGAATGAGCTGGAAGCTGCCGATTCGCTGCTTGAATTGGGTTCGCTCCATCGCGTAGCGTTTGGAGTGGTCGAACGCTGCGCGTGCGAGCCCGATGGAAAGCGCAGCGGTCATCGTCCGAATGACGGCCAGGATCCGCATAAGGTTGCCTACCCCCTGCCCCTCCTTGCCGAGCCTGTTTTCAAAGGGGATACGAACATCAGTGAAGGCGAGCTCGGAAATCTCCGTCGCACGCGTGCCGAGCTTGTCGAACTTCTTTGAGATGTATAAGCCCGGTGTGCCGCGCTCGATAAGGAAGAAATTAAGTCCCTTCAGCCCCTTGGTCTTGTCCGTCTGGCACAGCACCGTGAAAAAATCCGCAACCGGAGCGTTGGTAATCCACGTCTTTGAGCCGTTGATCACCCAGTTGTCGCCATCACGCACTGCCGTGGTTTTTACGCCGCCGAGATCGGTCGCGGCATCCGCCTCGGTCAGCGCGAAGCACGCCACCTTTTCCCCGCGAATCGCAGGCTTGAGCAGCCGCTCATGATGCTCCGGCGTCCCGTATTCAAAGATAAAGTTCGTCCCCATCAGGCATTGCATGGCGGTGAACGCGGCCACGCTCATGGATCCGCGGGCAATCTCCTCCACCATGATGCAGAACTGAGTGGTCGTGCCGCCTGCACCGCCCACGGACCGCGGGTAGCGAATCCCATAAGCACCGGTCCTGGCGATCTTCTCAAACATCCATCGGGGGAATTCCTCCGCTTCGTCCATTTCCCGGGCTTTGGGAATGATTTCCTCGTCGGTAAAACGAGCGAAGGTCTTACGAACCAGCTGTTCCGGCGTCGGTAAAGCAACCTTATTCACGGCGTCCTCTCGACACGTGAGGATAGAGTCAGTGCTGTTTCACGGTCTGGATCAGAGCAGGCAGCACCTCGAACAAGTTCCCCACAATGGCAAAATCGGCAATCTCGAAAATCGGCGCGTCGGCGTCCTTGTTGATAGCGACAATATATCGGGAGCCGTCCATGCCGGCCCGGTGCTGGACTGCACCGGAGATGCCGCACGCGAAGTAGACCTCCGGTCGTACGGTTTGGCCGGTCTGGCCGACCTGGCGTTCAGGCGGAAGGTAGCCTTCTTCGATGACCACGCGGGTACCTGCGACCTGGCCGCCCACTGCGTCCGCAAAGTCCTGCAACAGTTTGATCCCTGCAGGAGAGCATACCGGACGGCCGCCGGCGACGACGATCTTCGCGGACGAGAGGGCGGGCCCTCGGTCATCCGCCATGACGCATTCGAGCACGCGGGTGAACTCCTGACACGCTGCCATATCTACGTGCTCGGTGACGATCGTACCTCGACGCGACGGGTCGGGATCGAGCGCCTTCATGATACCGGGTCGGACCGTGGCGGCCTGAGGCCTCGAATACCGCGTCACGATGGTGGCCATAATGTTCCCGCCGAAAGCAGGCCGCGTCTGGAGGAGTATGCGCTCTTCCGGATCGATGGAGAGTCGGGTACAGTCCGCTGTCAATCCAAGCCGCATCCTCCGCGCCAATCTCGGTGCCAAATCCCGGCCCAAGTGCGTCGCTGGAATCAACAGGATCGACGGCTTGTGCCTACGGATAAGCTCTGAGGCCACATGCACGTACGTGCAGGTCTGGTAATACTCGAGTGATGGATCGTCCACCACGATGCACCGATCCGCTCCGTGATGGATAAGGCTTTCAGCGTCTCCTGCCGCATTGTATCCAAGCACCACGGCAACAAGGTCCTGGCCCAAAGCGTCGGCGAGCCCACGGCCACACCCCAGCAGCTCGTACCCTGATCGATGATACGCGCCGTTGTGCTGCTCCACGAGAACCCAAACATTGAGATAATCGCTGAAATCAGGAACTTCACGCACCGGCATGGACCCGGTGAGCGCCTCGAACTTGCACGATTCGAGGCACGCCCCGCAGAGCACGCACCGATTTTCGAGCCACCGGGCCTTCTTGTCCTGTATTTCCAGCGCCTGATACGCGCACGATCGCGCGCACATCCCGCAGCCGTTACATTTGTCCACATCGATGACAATGTGCGACATGTTATTCTCCGAGGCGGATTTCTTTTTGCCGGAGGAGCTCGACCAGTTGAGCGGCCACTGAACCCGGCGAGCCTTCGAGGAACTTCGTGTCCCGAGCTTCTTTAGGCGTAAACGTGCGCACTACTTGCGTCAGCGATCCGGCAAGCCCCACGTCGGGCGCGAGCACCCCGATGTCCGCAGCGTTCCAAGTCTCCATGTCCGCTCGTCCCGCGGCGGCATCCAGAAGACCGGCCACGATTGGATAGCGCGGCTTGTTGAGCGAAGACAAGACGGTCACAAGCACCGGCATGGGCGCCTCGATATGCTCGCAACCGCCTTCCAGGACGCGCTCCGCAATGACTTTCCCTTCCTGCACGTCGAGTTTGCGAACGTACGTCAGCTGAGGAATGCCGAGATATTCCGCCACCTGGGGCCCGATTTGCGCGGTATCACCATCCACCGCCTGCCGGCCAGCGAGGATCAGATCAAATGCGCCGATGCGTTCCACTGCCTTGCCGAGCGTCGTCGAAGTCGCCCAAGTGTCTGCCCCTGCAAAGACCTTATCGGTGAGGAGAATGCCTCTATCCGCCCCCATTGCCATCGCCTCGCAGATCATTTCCATGGCCATAGGCGGGCCCATGGAGAGCACCGTCACGTGTCCTCCGTGCTGATCCTTGATCGCCAGGGCTGCTTCCAGCGCATGACGGTCTTCGGGATTCATAATGCTTTCCACGCCTTCGCGGAGGAGGTTGCCTGTCTTGGGGTCTATGCGGATTTCGGTGGTGTTCGGCACCTGTTTGACCAAGACGATAATGTTCATGGAGGTCTCCCGTCGAATCGACAGAGGTAGGCGCCTCAAAAATAGCCTTTACATCAAACCCTTGTCAAGGTGATCCTGATTGGGGCATAGCTTGGTAGGCGGGTATCGAGGGGTACGAAGGCCCCTCGATGCCATCATTATGGAGGGTGAAACCCCGGCCGCATGGGCCGGGATTTCTAAGGGGGTAGGAAGTGGGTTACTTCAGTAGGACACCACCTCGAGTGTGGGGTTCCGTCTCGAACGCAAAAAAAATCCTCTGGACGCGGACCGTCCGGGCGAATGCCCGGCAATGCATTCGTCGCACAGGCAAGGCGAAATGACCGTTCAGCCTTCAACTCCCAACAGATGGACCGTCGGCAGCATTCTCCAATGGACCGCGGCATTCTTCGGCAAGAAGGGGATCGCCAACCCGCGGCTTGACGCCGAACTGCTGCTCGCACACGCTCTCGGTGTGGATAGGCTCCATCTCTACATAAATTATGAGCGACCTCTTCTCCCCGAGGAGCGGGACCGCTACCGGGAGCTTGTGCGGCGCCGCGCTGCCAGGGAACCGATAGCGCTCATTGTCGCCTCAAAGGAATTCTGGTCCATACCGCTACGCGCGGTGCCGGGAGTGCTCATCCCGCGGCCCGAAACCGAACTCCTCGTCGAGGTGGTGCTCAAGGAAGTCAAAGACAATCCATCTCCGCGGATTCTCGAAATCGGCACCGGATCGGGCGCAGTCTCCATCGCGCTCGCCAAGGAACGGCCCGACGCGCTCATCGTGGCCACGGACACAGACCCGGTTGCACTGTCGGCCGCTATGGAAAATAGCCGCACGACCGGTGTGACGGATCGATTGAACATCGTCGGGTCGGACCTGTTTGCCGCACTCAGGCCGGGGCCGCAGTTTCACGTGATCTGCTCCAACCCGCCGTACGTGCCGACCGACGTGATCCCGACTCTTCAGCCCGAAATCATCCTGTTCGAGCCGCGCCGCGCGTTGGACGGCGGTCCGGACGGTCTGGATGTGATCCGCCGCATCGCAGCGGACGCGGTGCAATACTTGACGGACCGAGGAGTGCTTGCGCTCGAGATCGGCGACGACCAGGAAGCGGCAGTGCGAGAGGCCCTTGCAAACGCGGGCTTTTCACGTAATATTCAGGCCTTCCCGAACCTCGCGGACAAGCCGCGGGTGGTAAAGGGGGCGAGGGGATGAAGTACGTCATCGCGGGCTACGGACATTTCGGCAGACTTGGACTGAAGCGCCTCCAATCGGCTTTTCCCGACGCTTCCATCCTCGTGATCGACCCTAAGATATTTGATCGAGAGATCATGGATTACGCGGGAGTCACGGCGATCCAGGCGGATGCAGTATCGGTGCTGGTGAATTCGCCGGAATTAGAGGAGGAAGACATAATCCTCCCGATGGTCCCGTTCCATCTTGCTGCCGCGTACGTGTCGGAGCGGCGGATTTCCGCGCGAACCGCTGAACTACCGGCCGCTGTCTGGGACGCGGGCCCCAATCCTGTCCGGATAAACGAATCGACGATCGCGTATAGCAAGGCAGATTTTCTCTGCCCGGACGACTGCCCCGAAGACGATTTGTGCACCGTCACCGGTCAACCGCGAAACGAACCGCTCTACGCGCTGTTGGAAAGGCTCGTCGTTTCGGGCTTTGAAGTACATGTCCAGCGGAGCTGGCAGCTTCTTCCAGGTATCGGCGGGTACCGGCTCGGGGAACTGCGCGACCTTGCTCAGCGCGTTAAGCCCGGCGCGAGCCTCATTGCCACGGCATGTAAATGCCATGGGATTTTGACTGCGGTCGAAGCCGGCGAGACCGTCTGATACCGATATGCCGAACGCTCTCCTAAATGGCCGGTATTGCCTTTTAATAGGACTTCCATGTGAACGTTCAGTCCGGAGGATACGGTGACCGAAGGGAACCGCATCCTACGGGTTATCCCCCTCTTCCTGGGAGAGACCCATCAAAAGTGAGCCGGCCCTCCTTACCACGGCAAAAAAGTCCTCCAACTACGCGGAATTCGGCTGATCCGGGGCCAGTTCAACGAAGAGCTTGAGGATTTCTTCCGCGCCCAACTCTTTGGCGTACGCTCGCGCGTCTTTGCCCGCGCGGTCTTTCTGGTCCACGTCGGCTCGCCACGTCAACAGATAACGCACTGCCTGGACATTGCCTTTTTGGACCGCCCAAATGAGAGCGGTCCGTCCATGGTTGTCCGTTCCCGAGAGGTCCGGACCGTATTCAAGGACGCTCCTGGCTACCTTCGGGTCGGGGTTCATGCAGGCCCACATGAGCGCGTCCATGCCGTTCTGGTCTCGAGCATCGAGGTTCGGTTGCCGCTCCAAAAGGGTTTCCACTACAGCATGATCGCCGTAAAGGCCGGCCCACATAAGCGCAGTTCGTCCGCCGTTGTCCGTGAGATCCACATCAGCACCGGCATCGAGGAGGAATTCCACGATGTCCGCCCGGTTGCGGTAACAGGCCCAGATGAGCGGCGTGCGGCCCACGGTGTCCTTCGCGTTCACGTCCACCCCTGCACGTACCAATGACCGGACACGCTCCAGGTCTCCATCGATGGACGCCTCGATCAGTGCTTCAGCGGTCTGTGGCTCCACTTCCACAACCTGGGTGACGATGGTGCACATGGTCACGGTGGCATCGAGAAGCTCCAGCTCAATTTCCGTGGTCGCATCGAACTCCTGGGGCTCTTCTTCCGGCGGAGCGACCTCTTCCGGCAGCGGGGGCTGACTGACAGCACCTCGTTCAGTAAGGAGTTTCACCACCTCCACGTGGCCTTCGCTTGCGGCCCACGCGGCTGCGGTACGGCCTTCAGCGTCTTCGGCGGAGACATCCGCTCCATGGTCCAGCAGGAGTTGTGCTACCTCACGGTTGCCGCGGTACGCGGCGCGCATGAGCGGGGTTAATCCGGAATTCGTGCGATCGTTGACCGCTGCCCCGCGGTCGATGAGCGCCTTGACCACTTCGATCCGGCCTGAATAACACGCTTTCATCAGCGCGGTCTTGCCGTCCTTGTCCCGCATGTTGAGGTCAGCGCCGCGAGCGAGCAGCAACTTCACGACGTCAAAATGACCTCGGTACGCTGCTCTCATGAGCGGAGTGGAGCCGTATTTCCCTGTAACGTTGACATCCGCTCCGTCGTCCAGCAGGCGTCTCACCGCGGCCGTGCGGCCTTCCGCCGCGGCGTCGATAAGGCTCTCGCGGCGGTACTTCTCCGCGATGTCCACGAGTTGGTCAGCGACTACGGTGAGTTCGATGGTTTCGGTTACCGCCACAAGAGAGGCCTGGACGAGCACCTGGATCGACTGTTCCGCCTCGGAAGTGAGCCGTGCGCCCCGCTCCAGAAGAAGCTCAACCACGTCCTCCCGGCCTTCCTGTGACGCCCAGATGAGAGCACTCATACCCGCTTTATCCTGTGCGTTAATGTCCGCGCCGCGGTCGAGCAAAAGCCTCACAGCGTGCGTTCTTCCCAGCTTGGCCGCCCACATGAGCGCTGTCTGACCGGAGACATCCTTGCGATTCATCTCGGCGCCAGCATCCAGCAAGGCCTTAATGATGCGCATATCTCCGCGATCCGCTGCCGCCATGAGCGCGGTCCATCCCGAATTGTCCTGGAGATTGACATCCGCGCCGCTTCCAAGAAGAATCTCCACCGCCCGGACATTCCCTTTACCTACTGCCATCATGAGCGCGGTACGCCCAGCCAGGTCACGGGCATTGACGTTTGCGCCCCGCTTGAGGAGCAGATTCACCATGCCGAGGTGTCCGTCGGACACGGCCTTCATGAGCGGGGTGGTATTCATACTGTCCGGCGCGTCGACGTCTGCCCCCTTGTCGATCAGGCGAGCCATTACCACTGCGTGCCCAGCGTTGAGCGCCAGCATGAGCGCCGTATAACCGTCACGGTTGCGCTGCTCAATCCGGGCGCGAGAGTCGACGAGGAGGTCCACCAGTTCTCTGTTCCCGTACTGGGCAGCCCGCATAAGCGGGGTGAATTCCTCGCCGTCCTTGATCTCCATGTCAGCACCCGCTGACAGCAGCAAGAGGGCGACCGTAAAGTGGCCGCGCATCGCGGCGCGATGGAGGCTGGTAGATCCTTTTTCATCTTTCAGGTTGGGATTGGCCCCGGCGCCTAGAAGCATCTTTACAATGCCGGCGTGCCCGCCGAGAGATGCCTTGAGCAGAGCGGTATTGTAATCATCGTCACGGGCGTTGACGTCCGCGCCCTTTTGAATGAGCTGCCTGACCAGTTCACGTTTGCCTTGGGAGGCGGCTTCTATGAGGGCTTTGGATTTGTCTCTGCCAAAAAGCAGGGCCATTAGGATCTATTCCTCGCTTGAGTCGATCAGCTCCGTACCACCGATTTCGCTCACCTAAGTATATGCTTATGTTTCCTCAAAAAGGCCTCTTCGCGAAACAAGCGAACCTCTGGCCTCCGGGCTATTGGGATGTCGTCCGGAAGCGTACGCCAAAGTCACCCGGGGCGGGCAGCCCCGACCTTGCACGTCGGGATTGCGAAGCAACAAGAGGTCCTCACTCGTTTTCTCGAGCGAGGCATCTCTGCATGTATTATGGAGACCTCTTACGCCTTCGGCGCTCCGACATATAACTCGGAGTCACCCATGCGTAAAGACGGACGCCGCCCTTGTCTCAGGAAGCCGGATCACTTGTGCCCGTACATGAAAGGACGAGCACACAAGTGCATGACTTTGACTTGGGCTTCAGATTTCTGTACGCTTCTTTGTACCATTCAACTATTCTGATGCGATCATGAGATTTGTCAACGAGATTCCCCGCCTGCGTGTTCCTTATGAAAGGCGAAAAGAGGTAGCCCTCGTGCCATGAACGTCGCCGAATCGTCCGTCCGGTTTCCGATCACTCAGATTGTCCGGGTGCTGCTGGTGATCGTGTTCGGATACGTATGCTTCACCTTTCTGGTGGTGGAGCTTAAACCCGACACGGAACGCCCGACCCTCATGGTCGCGACGCGCTTTCCTGGTGCTGCACCGGAGGAAGTCGAAGGTGAGGTCACCAACCGTTTCGAGCAGGCGATCAGTGGGGTGAGCAACATCCTGTACACGTTCAGCTTCTCCCCATATGGACAGTCATTCGTCGCCGCGTTCTTCAAGTCCGGGACGAACCTCGACCTTGCAGCGTCAGAACTCCAACGCAACCTCGACCGAGTCACCGACCTGCCCAAGTCGGTTGAAAAGCCCCAGATATTCAAGGCGAGTGAACGGGTGAGCTTGCCGATGTATCAGTTTGCGCTCACGGGAGACGTGGACATCGTCACCATGTCCACATGGGCCGACAGGGATATCGCGCCCGCGATCAAGCGCATCACAGGCGTGGGCGACTGCCAATTCGAAGGTGCGCGCAATCGTGAAATGCGGGTGACTTTCGATCCCCAGCGCGTCAAGGCCCGAGGTCTGACCGTTAACGAGATCAAGGCGAGCATTGACCGGACCAACCTCAACCAGAGCGGCGGGTACTTTATTGAAGGCGATCGGGAATGGACCGTGCGCACGGTCGGTGAACTTCTCAATGCAGAACAGTTCCGCCAAGTAATCATATCCAAGCCTGGCGAGCCCATCGTGCAACTGTCCGACGTGGCCGTGATCGAGGATAAATATGAGCGGCCGGACTCCTATTGCCGAATCAACGACAAGCAGGGCATCGTCTTCAATGTGTTCAACCAAGTGGGCGCCAATGTTGTTGAGACCATCGACCTGATTGACAAGCAGATACTCCAATTCCGCAAAGAATACGGCCCGCTCGGAGTCAGGTTTTCCAAAATCTACGATCAGAGCGATTACATCCGGGAAGCCGTCAAGACGGTGCGGGAGTGTCTCACTGAAGCGGTCCTGCTCGTGCTGCTCGTACTGTTCCTCTTTCTGAAGCACTGGCGAAGCATATTTATTGTGGGCACATCGATTCCGGTGTCGATCATCGGTACGTTTATTGGGATGTATATCTTCGGGTACTCGATCAATGTCCTTTCCTTGGCAGGATTAGCGCTTTCCATCGGTATGATTGTGGACGATGCCATCGTCGTGCTGGAAAACATCTATCGCCACCGTTACGAAGAGGGCAAGAGCGTCGTGCGAGCGTGCATTGACGGGACCCAG
>JAIWNO010000242.1 GCA_020216785.1 Desulfomonile sp. | reverse complement strand
ATGAAAGATCCCGCGACAACACCGGGGCAATATGATAAACTGAAATTGCCGAGTGAAACGGAGACAAGCTCTGCTGGGAAGCAACTTGTCGAGGGATAGCTCGGCCAGGGCTCATCGAGACGATGGATTGGGCGTTGGGGACCAATTCCAGCGCCCGTCCTCATACCATTCATCGGACGATAGACCCTGTCATGCCTCAGAAAATCCCCGCCCGAAGGGCGGAACAGAAACTCGATTCATCAACCCGGACTGTCTAACAAAAAGAGGCCTCTGTCCAATTCCCGCTGAACCAGTACACCTGCGACAAACTCCGGTAGGGGCGGGTCTGAGTTCCGTCCCTCCGTTCCATCGTGCCGGCAAGTCCACATTCCTTGAGATTTGACCTCTTCCACTGATCGGCCGTCGTCCGGCAGCTCCCTGTTCGGCGAAATCTCCCTTCTGCAAAGGCCGCGATAGTCACATCGTTTTGTTTCCGAGCAATTCGGCCAAGCGGCGACGAACCAGGCCAAGGCGCGCCACATCGATGCCGGTGTTAAATCCGGACGCCTCCACTGCTTCTATGGCACGCTCTGTGGCCAGATTCCCAGGAGCGCCCGGAATGAATGGACAACCGCCGAGACCGCCGACAGAGGTGTCGAATCGTCGGACCCCAAGCTGGAGTCCCTCATGCAGATTCGCCAATCCCAGTCCTCTTGTGTCATGCAGATGCAGGCCGATGCGGGACGCATCCACACGGTCCTTCATGAGACTGACCAGTTGACGGACTCCCTGAGGCTCACCCATTCCGGTGGTGTCTGCAAGCGCAATTTCAGTGGGGTTCTCCGCCAGAAATGCGTCCACGATGCGGAGCACGCGGTCGACAGGGACAGCACCTTCGTACGCGCACCCGAACGCGCACATCACCCCCGCGGTCACTCCCATCCCGAAGGAGATCGCGCGGCGGATCATAGCCGAAACTGCCCGGACGGCATCAGCAACCGACATATTGACATTCTTTCGGCTGTGAGTCTCCGACGCGGACGCGTACACCTCCACGTGCGGAACATCCACGCCGGCCGCGGCTTCGAGACCGCGCTCATTGAGCACAAGTGCGCTGTATCGCACACCCGGCCGCTTCGTGACACATTGCCAGAGGCGGTCCGTGCCTCCCATCTGAGGCACGAGTTTCGGGTTTACAAACGAGCCGATCTGGATGCGCACAAGACCCGCGTCCGCGAGGAGGTCGACGAGCTGCGCGCGGACCTCAGGGGCCAACACGCGCGGCTCATTCTGGAGGCCGTCTCTGAGGCTTACTTCTTGAAACAGGACTTCTTTTGTCAACTCAGGAAGCATGAGGGCCCAAGGCGAGCCGAACCGTGTTCTTGCCGGATTTCTTTGCTCTGTACAAGGCATTGTCGGCAAGCCTGACAAGCTCAGTCGCGCTCGACGCATCCTCGGGGAAACAGGCGGCGCCGATGGACACTGTCATGGTCTTGAAGGGAAGCGTTTCGGCTCCTTCAAACGGGAACTCCTGCACGCGGCTCATGATCCGCGAGCACAATTCCGGAGCCTGCTCCTTGCCCGCGCCCGGAAAGATGACGGCAAATTCCTCGCCGCCGTATCGGCTCACGATGTCGGACGCCCTGCATGCGGATTTGAGGATTTGCCCGAAATGAACCAGCGCCTCATCCCCTTTCTGGTGCCCATGAAGATCATTGTAGATTTTGAAGTCATCAATGTCGAGCATGACCAATACCAGAGAACCCGTATGAAGCTTAGCTTTCCGGATTTCCCGGTCGAGGGCCTCATCAAAG
This sequence comes from Desulfomonile sp., assembly GCA_020216785.1. GTDB lineage: Bacteria > Desulfobacterota > Desulfomonilia > Desulfomonilales > Desulfomonilaceae > JAIWNO01. The sequence goes on along the minus strand of JAIWNO010000242.1, from coordinate 17,641 downwards.
TGGCGTCGGTTGTATACCGTGGTGAGCGGATCCACGTATGACAGCTCGCGATAAAATTCCCGCTCTTTGGCGCGCCGCCTCAGTTCCCGCAACTCAAGGGCCTTCTGCACCGAGAGCTGGATCTGTTCAACTGTAAAAGGCTTGATGAGATAGTCCAGTGCGCCGGCTTTCAGGTGACGAATGAGGGTCAGCCCGTCCATGCGCGGCAACCGCATGTCGGTTACGATCAGCTCGTAATGGCCAAGTTTGCTTTTTTCAAGCGCGGTTGCACCATCGTGGCAGACGTCCACATCAAGGCCCGCCGCCCGTATGGATTCGACGATGACCTCCCGGACCATGTTATCGTCGTCTACTACGAGAATGGCGGGCGACCGCGGCTCTTCCAGATCGGATGTTGTTGGCTCCACGGGTTGTTGCGGTTGCTCAGGTTCCACAAGCTCCCCCCGATTGTTTGCGTTCCCGATGAGAATCGTGCCGGGCCGTTCTCATATACTCTTTCCGGAGGGATGCGGACAACTGTTTTTTGCAACAGGGAAATACCCGGAAACGGCATCGAGGTCGTCTCCAGGCTCGCTTTCAAACGGATGGGACCAAATTGGGCGAGAAGAGCCACGCGCCCGTCCGTGTGCACGGGCGCGTGGCGTTATCAAATCACGTTCCCATCTCCCACGATGCGAGGTATTCCTTCTGCTCGTCGGTGAGCGTATCGATTTTGATACCCATAGCTTCAAGCTTGAGACGGGCGATTTCCTGGTCGACGTCCGCGGGAACGCGATGGACGGCCTTGGACAAGCCTTTGCCGTGATTAACAAGATATTCCGCAGCAAGGGCCTGATTGGCAAAGCTCATGTCCATGACGGATGAAGGGTGGCCCTCCGCGGCAGCCAGGTTGATCAAGCGGCCTTCTCCGAGAAGAATGATCCGACGGCCGTCCGGCATGGTGAATTCTTCTACGAAGTCGCGGATCGTGCGCCGTGAAACTGCGGCTGAAGCCAGCGCGCCGATGTTGATCTCGACGTTAAAGTGCCCCGAGTTGGCTACGATGGCGCCGTCTTTCATGAGAGCATAGTGTTCCGCGCGGATTACACTGATATCGCCGGTCACCGTGCAGAAGAAATCACCCAGAGGGGCGGCCTCAGAAAGGGGCATCACGTGGTATCCGTCCATGACGGCCTCAAGGGCGCGCAGCGGGTCAACTTCAGTCACGATCACGCGCGCCCCCATACCAGCGGCTCTCATAGCAACCCCGCGACCGCACCATCCGTACCCGCAGACCACAAAGATACTCCCGGCTATCAACCGGTTGGTTGCCCGCAGGATGCCGTCGATTGTGCTCTGGCCCGTGCCGTAACGGTTGTCGAAGAAGTGCTTTGTGTTTGAGTCGTTCACCGCGATCACCGGGAAGAGAAGCACACCTTTGTCCGCCATGCTGCGTAAACGAATGACGCCGGTGGTGGTCTCCTCAGTGCCCCCGATGAGGCCCGTTGCCAGATCTTGCCGCTGGGAGTGGATCGTCCCGACCAGGTCCGCGCCGTCGTCCATGGTGATATGAGGCTTCGGGTCAAGGCACGCGTTGATGTGGGAATAATAGGTGTCCGTGTCTTCGCCCTTAATGGAAAACACGTGGAAATTCTCCGCCACGAGGGCGGCGGCAACGTCGTCCTGCGTGGAGAGAGGGTTCGACGCGCACAGATAAACCTCAGCCCCGCCCGCGGCGAGCGTATGCACCAGCGACGCGGTCTCCGTGGTCACATGGAGGCACGCGGCGAGCCTGATGCCCTTGAGGGGTCGTTCCCTGGCAAAACGCTCCCGGATGAGGCGCAGCACGGGCATGTTCCGTTCGGCCCACTCGATTCTGAGCTTGCCCTTGTCAGCGAGGGTCACGTCTTTGATGTGGTAATCCATAGATACTCCTTATTATTCACCCATGTATCCGAATTGCCGCAAGGGCGCCGGAAATAGTCCTGAGGCGGTAAAAGCCGCGGTCCCGCGATCAGGGTCGGTACGGCTGAAGACCTCTTTGTGCATGAGTAGAATAGTGCCGTTTGTCAAAAAAAGCGTCCATTTGGTGGCGGGAAGAGCAGTTGTTCAGGCTGGAGGCAACTTCGTGTCTCCAAACAGCTCCGTTTCCCCTTCAGCGTTTCGAGGCGTCGTTCCTGCGAAAGCGGGAACCCGGAAAAGACGGCCGGATTCCTGCTTCCGCAGGAATCGCGGGATGTCGTGCCGTGAATCGGACAAGAGCCTCGACAACAGATATAAGGTTTACAGTCCCGCCTCTGCCCTGATTTCTTCGACTTTATTCGTCTTTTCCCAAGAAAAATCAGGATCTTCCCGTCCAAAGTGACCGTTGGCGGCCGTCTTCTTGTAGATCGGTCTCAAGAGGTCAAGGTAGCGGATAATATCGCCGGGCTTGAAACTGAAGACCTTCTTAACTATTTCGATGATCCTCTCCTCGGGCACTTTGCCGGTGCCTCGGGTGTCCACGTAAAGCGATACGGGTTGCGGATAACCAATTGCGTAAGCAACTTGGAGCAGGCATTTGTCCGCGAGTCCGGAAGCCACAATGTTCTTGGCCACGTGCCGCGCCATGTAAGACGCTGAACGATCAACTTTGGTCGGGTCTTTGCCTGAGAATGCTCCACCGCCGTGTGCCCCATACCCGCCGTACGTATCCACGATAATCTTGCGGCCGGTGAGTCCGCAGTCACCCATAGGGCCGCCAATGACGAACCTTCCCGTAGCATTGATCAGATACCGCGTCTTGTCGTCGCGCAGATGGGCGGGGATTACTTTCTTTATGACTTCTTCGACGATTCCCTCTTCCAACTGCTTCTTGGGAATGTCAGGCTCGTGCTGGGCTGCGATTACGACGGTATCCACCCGCCTGGGTTTGCTGTTCTCGTATTCCACGGTGACCTGTGATTTGCCGTCAGGCCTCAGGAATGGGAGAATGCCTTCTTTGCGGACTTGAGACAGCCTTTGAGTCAGCATGTGCGCAAACTGGATAGGCATGGGCATGAGTTCCGGCGTCTCGTTGTTTGCGTAACCGAACATCATCCCTTGGTCACCTGCGCCTTGTTCCTTAAATTCGCCTTGCCCTTCGGTCACTCCGATGGAAATGTCTTGAGACTGCTTGTCAAGAGTTACGAGGATGCCGCAGGTCTCGTAATCGAATCCCATAGCCGCATCCGTGTAGCCGATGGACTTTATGGTGTCTCTCACCAGGGCGGGGATATCCACGCTCGCTGAGGTGGTAATTTCACCGGCTACGATGACAAGCCCGGTAGTCACAAGGGTTTCGCACGCGACACGTGAAACGGGGTCCTGTTCGATCATCGCGTCGAGGACCGCGTCGGAAATGCGATCTGCCATCTTGTCGGGATGACCTTCAGTGACCGATTCGGATGAGAAGAGATAGCTGCGCAGGGCCATGAGCAGTCTCCTTGTAGCGCTGTTACCTGAGCGATCAGGTTCAAACTGAGTATATTAACCACACCGGAAACGGCGCGTCAACACAAATCAGCGCGCTTGAACCGGTGTTCCCTGAGCATATCTATCCGCCGCCATGCCCCGGATCGAAACCGCAGCCAGAAGACCACCCCAAGTATTATCACGTACACCAGTCCCCAACACCAAGCTGCCACCAGTCCCAGGCCAAGCCGTTCGATAATTATGTACACCGGCGGCACGAAGAGCACCCACGCGCACACAATCTGCATCCACATCGCAAACCGTGTGTCGCCCGCGCCCCTGAGAGCACCTGAAAAGACGATGAAAAGCGTGTCGAAGATGGTATATGCCGCGACGAGGCGCAAAATGACGGTTCCTTTTTCAACGATGAGGTCAAATTGAGCCGCGGTCTGGCCGTCGCCGCGAAAGAATTCGAGAAAAAATTCGGGTACGGTGACAAAGAGCACAGCGGTCATGGCCATGTACGCCAAAGCCAGTCTTAGAGCAGAATATACGCTCCGTTCCGCGAAGGACGGCCGCCCACGGCCGATGTATTTCCCTACGAGCGTTGCGGTCGCGATGGACATTCCCACCATCGGGAGGAAGGACAACATCTCTATGCTCAACACGATGTTGGACACAGCCAGGTTGGTCTCTCCCAGCCGCCCGATGAGCAGGACAAATACCGTGAAGGCCGCAACGTCCAGACAGAACTGGATGCCGGCGGGCACGCCGTACCGGAGCAGCATAACGAAAAGCTTTCGGTCCCATCCAAAGGCATGAAGTGTTCTGTATTCTTCCCGATTACGGCGGGACAGAAACAAGGCGGCCCAGATCGCGGCAGGCACGATGCCCGCAACCGCGGTGGCAAGTCCCGCGCCGCGAATGCCCATTACCGGGAAACCGAACTTCCCGAAAATGAGCCCGTACGCAAGCGCCATATTGATCGCGTTGCCCGCCATGTTGCCCCACATGACGACCGAGGTGCGTCCTCTTCCTGAGAAAAAAGATGACAGCGCGGCGTTGAGCGGCAACATGCCTCCGCCAAGCATAAGTATTACGAAATAGTCACGTTCCAATGTTGCAACAGCCGGCTCATGTCCGCTCCATGCGAGAATCGCGAGGCCTACGGGAATCATCGCAAGAATGACCGGCAGTGCACACGCTGAAAAAAACACTCCCTGCCACACAGCCCGAGCGCACGCGGCCCGGTCGCCCGCTCCGTGATACTGAGCGACAATGGTGTTCACGTATTGTGCGATCCCAACGAACAGCGAACAGATCGTGAAATAGGTGATCCCTCCGGGGATGGCCGCGGCAACCGCCGTCGGACTGTACCAAGCGAGGAACATGCGGTCCACAAAGAGGTTGACGGTGAGCGCCCCGGTTGAAAGAATCAGCGGCACCGCAACGGTGAGAACCTCCCGATAGCCGCCCGGGTCGGCAATTTTGTCATCGGATTCAGTGCGATGGCCCCGCGAGGTCTCTTTACTCAGCCGATCGTCGTCGGAGTGTTTCGGTGGAGGCACGTTCACGGAGAGGCGAGACCTAATCTCTCTTTATGATGCCGGCGGAATGGAAAAGAACAGAATTGGGTTTCCGGAATGCGCGAGCCATGAGCCGACCGCGTCAAAAAATCTTCTTGTTGAGTATGGACCGGACGGTTTGCATGGCAGAGGGCTTCTTTTCAGGCTTGGAGCCGTTCTGGAGCGCCGGTTCTTCGTCCACTTCTTCGATGCCTTCCACAACGACGCTTTGGGTGAGGTCCTCGGATTCCTGCAAGCTGCCGGAGGGGCCTGTAGGAAGTTCGCTCGCGGGAACTTCGACGCCGATCGTGCTCATGGAAACGAGCACTTCCTCACACGGGTGGGAAACCATTTTTGCGCCGCACGCGGGACAGGTTTCGAAGGGTTCAGGGTGCGGGTGGCCGCACTGGGGACAGATGCATAAAGTCGCCAGGAACTGGGATTCACGCATCAGATCTCGTTTGACGTTGATTTCCTTGCGTCTGGCGAGGTCTTGCTGAGAAATGTACTTTTTCTGAAGAAGTGCTTTGATGAGGCTTACGTACGCTTGGGCGCTCAGGTCGTACTTACGCATCAATTCCTGGTCGGTCAGGTTGGTACGCAAGTCCTGGAGGAACCGCTTCAGCGGAACCTTGCCACGCTTTTGCCCATGCGGGTCACTCATTTCATGCCTCAAAAGCGGCAAACAGCTTGCCCGACGTCTCCCGGCGGTGAACACTCACGGCTGTTCGCTCCGGAGCGGTTCACCGCGTCTGCGAGTGTCAGGACAAATCGTATCCGCGGCCTTGATGCATTCGGCCGCCGAGGCCGGCATCCGCCGGAGAAGCGGTGACGAGGATCAGTATACCGGCCGGCCGCCAGGTGTTGTCCAGGCTACTTGCCGAGGGACGTGTTTACCGCTTTCTTCAGCACGGGTGAGTATTTCCAGGTCACCACTCTTCGCGCATCCAGGATAAGCTCTTCACCGGTCTGAGGATTGCGACCACGTCGGGAGTGCTTCCCTTTGACGGTCCACTTCCCGAAGCCGGAGATCATGACGTCTTCGCCATTGATGAGCCTTGCCTTGATTATGTCGAGAAGCTTCTCGACAATCTCGGTGGCTTCGCCCTTCATGAAACCGCAGTCGTCAGCTATCTTCTTGGCGATGTCTGCCTTTGTCAGCGTCATAAGCACCCTCCCAACAAGGACTAAAACCAAAGAAAACTGGATAGGTTACCTATACCAGCCGGCACGGCGAAACGCAATAGATTTCTCAAGCTTCCGAAAAACCGGACCCTCCGTTCCGCTCTTTCGGGGTCAACTCGCCTATCGTATTTGCCAAACGATAAAGGTCGCTTACTCCTCATGCATTCGTTACAACGGGTGCCATCTCACCTACCTCAGCAAACAGGAGGGTTTTTGGGCTGGTTCGCCCCGAGGTATGCGATTAGATGGCTCACTTGGGTAGGGGGCACCCATCCTTGAAGAAGCTCAGCGCTCCTGTTTTTGGAAGTCGCGATTCTTCGACCCTCAACATAACGATACAAAGTCACACAGAGGTCGCTTCACGCCTCGCACATCCTCCTGACACGTGCACGCCTTCATATCCCTGTCGTTCCAGCGCGTCCCTCACCATACCGGCCACGTCTGCAGGTCGGACGATCCAGCGTATACCCGTCTTCAGTCCGAAAGTGTTGGCCGCGCGAAAGTACCGCCAGTACGGGCCCCGAAGCTTCAACAGGTTGAAAATGAAGCCCGCGGGTTTGGAAAACATGAGGAGCCCCTCGTCGAACCCGAGATAGATCTCCGGGCACTTGAGTGCTGCTTGGCTCATCTGGTGGATAGCCTGATCGATATCCAGTCCTTCCGAAAGGTACCAAGTTGGCTGGAGCGGATCGGCCTGAGCCGACACGAACCCTTCTTGCCGGGCGATCTCCCACAATCTTGTCCGTGGGTACACACGAACGCCCAAAAAAAAATGGGCGATGTTCGTGACGGGTCGGCCGCGGCGAGGCAGCTGCTCAAGGACAAAATCAAGGGACTCTTGGAGCGTGTCGTTCGTCTCGCCCGGTCCGCCGATCATGAAATACCACCATGCGGCGAACGGTCGTCGATTGATCGCCTCCGCAGCTCGCAGCACATCGTCGAGTGTGAAATTCTTTCGGTAGTTCCGGATCATCGTATCCGACCCGGAGTCGGGCGTGATCATAAACGAGCGGAATCCCGCGCGCCACATGAGGTCCAGGTATTCGTCGTCCAAGTTGCGAGGGACGACACCCATGGTGGTGAACTCTGCGTTCCACGGTCTACGGATGATCTCTTCCAGTATCGCAACCGAGTGGTCCACCGGGTCATTGAAGGTGGAGTCAACGAACTCGAAGATCCTTGGTTGGTGGCGAACCAAGGCTTCTTCGACCTCATCCACCACATCCACCACCGGCCTCAATCGGAGGCGGCTTCCTTCCAGCGACTGATTGTAGGTGCAGTAGATGCACCGCAGTCTGCAGCCCCGCTTGGACTGCACGTTATAGCTGCTCCCGATCTTCCGGTAAGGCCGAAGATCCACCCATCGGCCCAAATCGGGGAAGCCGGTCCACAATTTGTTCAAGTCCGGTTCGGTCAATCGGAACTTGTCGTCAATCAGCATACCTACGCCGGGCAGACCCTCCGGCCGCTCCCCACGTTCGAGAGCCCTTAACAAGCGCACGAAGCTTTCTTCGCCGTCAGATACTATGATGTAATCTGCACCGAGTAGCCGCAGCATTTCTTCGGGCATGAGGCTCGCCGCGGACCCTCCCACTACCACGGGAGCACGTGTGATTTTCCTTATCAGCTCGGTGAGCTTCACAATAGGTGGGAGATACCACACGGGACGCAGCATGTTCACATTGTCGATGTTGCGAACGGAGATCCCGACGACGTCCGGCTGGAAAGAGCGAATAGCGCGACTCAGCTTCCGCTTGCCTCCAAGTCCAGCGAAACAAAGATCTACCACTGAGACGTTATGACCGGCAGCTTCCGTGGCAGTCGCCACGTAGCACAGACCAAGCGGAGGCGCTGCAAGAAGGTCATCTTTAACATTACTGTTTACGAGGAGAACACGCACGGTCTTAGCACTCTCCCAATATTAGCGATAAACATATTGTCTCAAAAGTGCTGCACAATTACTGCCACCGACACCCAAACATCATCCTCTCTGACGGTGGAGACGCGTAACAGATGCGACCGAGCGAAGGAGAATCGCTGCGCCGCCCGTCCCGAGAGACTGACCTTCGATGTGAATCGACTCGCTGAGCCGCTCCATTGGCCTACCTGTACGTCCAGTGGGTCCGCGAGCCGGAACCCGCAGCCCAGCGCTTTCACAGCGGCCTCTTTGGCGCTCCATGCAGCGGCTGCCGCTTCCACAACCCCATCGGTGAGAGACATGACTGCTGCTTCAAGTTCACCAGCCGCAAACGCACGATGAAAGGGGTAATCCCCGCTGAACTCGCTTCCGGAAGCAGCGTCGATTCCGACCGCGCAGCTACCGATCGCCAGAACCGCCCACGTCTTCAAACCCAGATGGGTGAACGAAACAGAAGGCCCTCGCCGGTCTTTTAGGAAGAGAAGCGGCCGCCCCAGTGTATCCGCGCCGAGTCGGGTCTCTTGTTGCAAAGACTGCGTTTTCCCGGAGATGTTCCCACCGGGGGAAACTTCTCTGTTGCAACACTGCAAAAGGGTCAGCACGAGGCGCTTTTTTGCTGTGTGGCGCTCATCGGGCCGGGAAGTGCGGCGGACACATGACGCCATTATGTACGGGGCAGTTTCGGGCATAGTCAGCAGGTGGGGGATCTCAAAGACGATATGATTACTGCTCCGGTCAATCGACATCTGGTCCAATTCGCTCATGAGTCCAGGCCATCCATAAACGGGAAAGTATTTATTGCTCAGTGCATCGCGACGCGACAAATTGTCACCGATAGGAAAAAGTCCGGATTTGGGCGCACACGCGGGTGCGCCCCTGCAGGCGCATGGTACCAGCTTGACCACAATGGCATAAAACGATTCCGCGGAACGGAGGATGGGCCCCTATTCCGGTAGGGGGCAGGTCTGAGCCCCCTACATGCCGGGCACCCGCAAACTATGCCCCAAACCATTTCAACATCATGTCACGCGCGTACACAATGACGGCGCCTTTATCATCAGAGGCTCTCAGGTCCCAGATAACGCCTTTGTCGTTTTGGTCTTTCAGGCGTCCCTCAATGGTTAGCTCCTGTCCGTCCGTACATGTCCCAAAGAATGTCAGCTCGCCTAAGCGGTACGGGATGATAGAGCGCTCTTCATTCTCATCCCTCATGAAGAGATAAAAGTTGGTCATCTGCATGAGGGCTTCCAGCACGTACGGTGGATTCTGGTAACGCGTCCGGAGCGGCGGAGGGAAATCCTCAGTCTCCCGGTATATCATCCGGCCGCGGATCGCTCCCTGCCGGGTGCCGTCCAGTTCATGGAGCACCACGTATCGGCCTCTCATCTGCGATCGGCGCTCATACTTCTCGAGGATCTCCGGATTGAGCATCGGCCGGGTTTCCATTTCAGCGGTAGTGACTGGAAAACCCGGAAACTCGCTGGGGGGCTGGGGTCGACGCGCCCCCATGACCACCGTCCCTTTGAAGTTGGTGAACATCTTGTCGAGCACTTGTCCGGACGGAGAGATCTCCTTCGTAGCAAGGGAAACCCTGGTGAGAATTTCTCCATCTCGCGCCTCGCTTCGGGTGCACATAATAACCGACGACCGCTCCATTTTCGGCGGACAATCAATGATGTCGAGGAATTCCGCGTCGCGTATTCCATAGACCTCAAGGTGCGGATTGAGGATCTTTGCCGCTTCCTGGAAGGTTTCTAGAGCCATGATAGCGGAAACGAGCGGGTTCTTCAGGAACTCGAACGGCTTGTGGTCAGGAATCCACGGGTCTTTCTCCCACGAAAAGACACGAGCGGCCGTCATTTCGCCTTTTGCGAGGTCGAGGTATCTCACTGCGTCGATCATGGGGAAATCCGGTGCCGAAAACCTCACTGTTGCCACATCGAGCCCGTCATCGGCAGGTTCGGCCTCGCCCTGGTCAAGCAGGACCGTCTTCACATCGGGCAGCGACCGCATGAAGAGCACCCACGTATCATCCGGAGGAGCGATGAAAAGCTCACGGACAAACAGCCCGGCAAGCTCGTCCGCGTGAACGTACTCCGCGTTCATGCGCTTCATGAGCGCACGAATTTCCGCGTTCTCCGCCATGCCGGCACCTTCGATGGGTGGAAGCATGAGAGCCTTGGACACGAGGCCGGGGTCAGCCGCCCGAAGGTGCTGCATCAGCGCGGACATAGCCCTATTGCCGCACGAATAGTTCACTTGTCCTGGATTCCCTTGGATTGCCGCGGCTGACGACAGACAGACGAAGAATCTGAGTCCCGCGTTCTTCGCTGCGGTGTAAAGGTTCCACGCGCCGAGGAACTTTGCGTCGACCACCGAAGAGAACGCCTCCAGCTCCATCTGCTTGAAGAAGCTGTCCTTGATTACACCCGCGCCATGGACGATCCCGGTCACCTTTCCGAAGCGCTTGACAACTTCCTTCACCACTGCCGCCACGCGCTGCGGGTCGGTCACATCGCAGCTGTAGTAGGCCGCGTCGATGCCTTCCGATCGGATCGCCTCCACATTGCGAATTATTTCAAGCGCGCGGGCGACCTTGGCCACCTCGGCTTCCACTCGATCCGCCGGCAGCTCGGGCTTGGCTTCCCTGACCTCAGCAGCGAGCGCTTCAAAGGACTCGATCTCTTCAGCTATGAGCCGACGGAAATCGATGTCCGGGTCCAAGCGTGTTCTCCCGAGAAAGACCATCTTGCACCCGAAGGGTATGAGGCTTCGGGCAAGCGTGTATGTGATGCCGTACGCGCCGCCGGAAAAGATCACTACATCCTCCGGACCGATGGTAAGCCCCTGCCCGTCCTCAAAGATCGACGGCGATACTCGCCCCTCGAAGCCATAGGCGTTTCCATCGCGGTAATCGACTTCAATGACTTTTTGGCTTCGGTCGAGGGCGCCGCGGATTGCCACACGCGGGTCGGTCTTCTCATCGAGGCGCACGGCACGGAACTGCACGGACGAGAATTCGTGCGTGAGGCTGAGGAACATCCCGAGCAGCCCCTGTGCCAGCACGTGCGAGCGCGCGTCCGGACTGCCGGTCTTTTGCAACAGCAGGACGAACTTCTTTGCCGGTGATTCCATGAACACCTTAAGCAGATCGAAAAAGCCTTGCAGAAGATTCGATATCTGCGCTGCATCTGTCAGCCTGTCGTCCAACGGCTGGTCGGCAACGAGCACCAAGCCTGCCAAGGAATCCTGCTCGCGGAGGAATTGGGCAGCCTTTGCCGCTCCGGCCGAGGTGCGCAGATCGCATACGGCTTCCTCGCCGTCCCCTGCGGACTCCAAAAAGATCATAGGGGTCGGAGGTACGCCGTAGTCCCTGCGGAAAGTATCGCCAATCTCCTTGGTAAGGCTGGTTCCCGCCACTGGGGACAACACGACCACGGTATCCATCGTGTCTACGTCGACGGGATGGAAGGACTCGGACTTGAGCGCCGTCTCTGTAAAAACCAGTCGCTTGATGCTTTTCTTCTCGACTTCGGCACCGGTCTTAACCACCGGAGCGAGTTCGGCCGCAGTCGGCACCGGGGACGAAACCCCAGCCGCGGGACCGATTTCCTTGTTCATCCGCGCTGCCACTTCTACAATCTTTTCGGAAATATCCTTGATAGTGCGGACGTCCATGAAATCTTCGAGTTCGATCTTTATGCCGAACCGTCCTTCGAGCGCGTCCATAATCACCGGAAGCCGGCTCGACCGTATAGCGAGGTCTTCACGAAGGTCCATGTTTGCGTCGATTTCGTCGCGCTCGTACCCCGTGGCGTCCATGATGAGCTGGATGACCGTTTCCGTGACATCCGACGTCTCGAGGTCTCCCGTCTGCTGAACGGGGGCTTCGAGAGCTGCTGGACCAGGCTGCGCGGGACGGACTGCCGCAGGGGCCACAGCAGCGGGTTGCGCGGCTGCAGGCTGGACGCTCAACGGAACGGACGCGGGCGCGATTTGTTGGAGCAGACGGCTAAGATCGTCTTCGGAAAAGTTCGGATCGTGCTCGCGGCGGATTGCCGCAAGGAGCGTCGGTTTCAAGAACCGCCCAAAGCTCTCGACAACAAATGCGTTGATCTCACGCTGAATGAGCCACTGAAGCGGATCGTGCGCGGCAACGGGTCGAATGGCAGGGACAGGTCTTGGTGCTCCCGCGGGCTGCGCGGCCACGGCCTTGGCGGTCTTGCTCGGTTGCGGGAAACTCACGAATCGGGTTTCAAATTCCGGCTTGAGGTGTCCTTTCGCGTAGAGCTGAGCCATCGCCGTGCGGAACATCAAGCTTTCCGCGGAAGGCAGACATGTCTGGATGCACTCCGCATCGTCGAGAATATCGGCGATCATGTTGCTCAGAATGTCCCTCGGGCCGACCTCGACAAATAGCCGCACGCCGAAATCCGTCGCAAGCGTACGGACGTTGTGCATCCAGTGCACGGGCGATTCCAGGTGCGCCATAAGAATCTTCTTGATCTCTACAGGATCCGACGGAAATGGCTCGGTGGTAGTATTGGAGATCACCGGGATCCGGGGTGCATGGAATTCAATCGTCGAAACAAATTCTTCGAGTTCGTCGTGGATGCACCGCATGATCGGCGAGTGGAACGCCATGCTGACCCTGAGGAGCGTCCTTCGGTAACCCTCCTGTTTCAGTTGCTCGCCGAACTCTTTCACTATATCGCCGTTGCCGCCGAGAACCACCTGTTTCGGTGAATTGATATTGGTGATGTGAATGTCGTCCCGGCCTTTAAGCAGCTCCCGAAGGTATTCCAACGGCGCGTCCACGGCCATCATGACGCCGGGATCCACGTGCATGGTGCAGGCTTTGTCCATGCATACGGCGCGCTTGTTCACGATGCGGAACCCATCCTCAAACGAGTATACGCCCGCGAGGCACAGCGCCGTCAGCTCACCCAGGCTATGACCCGCCAGGGCCGTCGGCCGTATCCCGAGCGACACCAGGTACTGTACCATCGCGTACTCCATGGTGAACAGCGCGGGCTGCTGCCAACGCGTCTTCTGGAGATCCTCCTCACGGTCGTAGAACATCAAATGCAATATGTCGAAATCCGCGACTTCAGCCGCCCGGTCCATCCAGTGTTTGATTACCGGGAACTTCTCGTACAGCTCGTGAGACATCCCCGCGTAGTGGGAACCTTGGCCGGGGAACACAAATGCCAACGGAAGCGGCTTTCCGTCCTCTTTGCCCAAATGGATCCCCTGTCGGGCAAGCGCACGGAGACGTTTTGGAGCAGCCTGGCCGTCGCCCAGAGGCTCCGAGGCGGCAATTAATCCAGTAGCCTCTTTTTCAGAGTCCGCGACAACTCCCACGCGGTAACGGTTGCCGCCGATCTCCGTTGACATGAGGTACAATCCCTCGATGAACTCCGCCTGACCGGTCTGCTCCTCGACGCGTACGGGTTCCGTAGCGTATGTAGCTTCTGGTGTCGGCTCGGGCGTGGACACCAGCACCGCGTCGGTTGCATCGAGGGCTTCCTCGATCTGCAGGACGTAATTGGAGCCCCCGAAGCCGAATGCATTTACCTGAAACCGTCTGGGCTCGCCGTTGCGCCTAGGCCACTCGGCTGGAGCGGGCAGCACGTGGAAGCCGTGATCTTGCAGCGCGATGTCGGGGTCGGGCTTCTCGTAGTTGAGTGTGGGTGGAAAGATACCGTCCTTCATTGCCATGATACCCCGAATCAGGCTGTTCACGCCCGACGCGCCCAATGTGTGGCCAATCTGAGATTTGAACGAGGTGAGGACCGTAAGTTTTCCCGAGTCGTTGAAGAACTTGCTCAGCGCATGGACCTCTTCCACATCACCCTGCATAGTGCTTGTCGCGTGGCATTCGATCATATCAACGGCGTCAGGACCGTACGGCGCGTCGGCGAATGCAGCGGCGATGGCTAACTCTTGGGTTATGCGTGAGGACTCAACCATCCCCAGATGGTTGTTGCTCGCCCCCATCGCGGTGATGTAGCCGTGAATGGGCGCACCGCGCCGCCGTGCGATTGATTCACGCTCAATCACGATCACGCCGCCGCCCTCGCCCAAAACCATACCATCCCGATCCGCGTCAAAGGGTCGACTTCGCGCGTAGGGCGGCCGCTCCACGCCGGAAAGGCCTGCAAGAGCGCCCAATGCCGAGAACTCGAGGAAGTGAATCGGCGTGAGGTATTCTTCCGCCCCACCGATCACCGCCGCGTCGATGATCCCGTTGCGGATCATTTGGTATGCGCTGTACAAAGCCACCAGAGCGGTGGCACACGCAGCGGACACGGAGAAGCTTGGTCCCATGAATCCGTGTTTGTTGCAGATAAAGCCGCCGGCGGAGCAGTTGAGCCGCCCAAGGAGCGTGGTGTCGTCGATATGCAACTTGCCGGCGGTAACTTCCTCTTCGATCGAGGCCTCTGCTTCCGGGGTCAGCGAAACGACCCGCTTGACCGCGGCAACGATATCCTTGGCCGACCCGCGAATAATCACGTCCGAGAGCGTAGCCGCAGCCTCACCGGAGTTCTGGGAGATGATGACGCCGATCCGCTCCCGCGGCACGTCGGAATCGAGGATGCCTGAACGTTCGAGGGCCTGCTTTGCCAGCAGCATTGTGATCTTCGTGGACGCGGTCATGGTGCGGAAATCCTGGGGCGCCATGCCGATGTCCTTCCGGGACACATCCACATTCATGAACGCGCCGACGCTGCAGTATGTCTTGTCGGCCATGCGGGGACGTGGATGGAAATAGAGCGAATGGTCCCACTTCGACATCGGGACCTCAATTATCCCGGTGCGCGATGCGACGCTCGCGGCCCACACCTCTTCCGGGCTGTTGCCCAGAGAGTTCACGATCGCCATGCCGGTGATGGCAATCCGTTCTTTCGCTCTGCTTCGGGCTGCAGGTTGCGACAAGGCGAGGCGGGACGGTTCTGTTCGTTCGAGATCTACACCGGAAACGCGCGGTCTCGCCGCCTCGCGAATAGGGCCAACGTACGGGAGGCCCTCGGCGAAGGGGCCTTCTGCAAGCTCCGCGTGAAAATCCTCCACAGAGCGCACCTCTCGGAGCATGCCCGCGCACGCGCCGCTCATAAACTGACCTTCATTGATGTACGCATCCGGGTCCAGCGGACGGCCGCCGGGTCTGTCCAATCCCCGCGCGGCCACAAAAAGGCTACCCGCGGTGAGCGTTTCAATCTTGCGGCGGAAGGAGGCTTCATCTTCACTACCGGAGGCGAAATCTCGTTCCAGTGCGCACACGGAATCGATCTTTTTTGTTTTGAGCGATCTTACACGCAGCCCGGTCCCCTCGCCGGTAATCACGGTACTCCCCGGCGCGGATTCGAGGATCATTCGCTGATACATCTCGGGGATTGCACCGGTTTCGGTAATCTCGCGGGTTGCGAGGTACGAGGTCCCCATCTGGATCGCGTCCGCTCCGAGCATGGCGGCCATCAACGCGGTTTCCCGGTTCCAGACGCCGCCGGCAAGGATGACGCGGCGGCCTGCGAAGAGGTCGGGATTTTGCCTCCTGGTCTCGAGGACAATCTGCGCCAAGGTGAGGGTGGTATGTTCGCCCACGTGGCCGCCGGCCTCATTTCCCTCGCAAATGACCCAGCGAACTCCCGCCTCGAAGGCCATCTTCAGCAGCTCTTCGTTGGGAGCGATGTAGATCACCTCGATACCGCTTTGGAGCAACTCCTTCGCGTGGGAAGGCTCGCCCGCTGCAATCACCGCAAAGCGCGGCTTGGCAGCGCGGATCCAGGCGAGCTGTGCATCGCGATTGGGGTTTTCCATGAGGGTGATGACATTCACCGCGTACGGCCTGTCGTCCATAACCTGCGGCAGCCTGCCGAGACGCTCGGTGAGGATGTCGCCGGTCATGAGCCCGAGGGCGATTGTGGGAAGACCTCCCGCGTCCGCCACTGCGCGTGCGAACTCGGGAACGTCGGTGATCCATGACATGGCGCCTTGAACAAAAGGATATCGGGTGCCCAATTCCCGCGCCGTGTCACTCTCGACAAAAGCGCGTGCCTTTTCACCCGACGCTGCACACAGCGCCTCCACTTCGGCGAGGAACCGATCCACAGCGGTCTCCGTGCTCGAACCGAACCGGGTTACAAACGACTGTGCGAATGCAGCCTCGACGCCAATCGGGATCAGCTCCTCGCGGCCGAATTCACTGGCAAGAGGCTCAACCGCTTCTTTCGCGATTTTGTTCGCGAAAAACCGGCGCTGTTCCTCTCCAACTTCCTCACCGCAGAGCGATCCCGCGAACTGACGCAACTCTTTGACCGCACGCGAGTTCCCCTTGTTGAAAAGGCGGCACGGCACACCGAGATTTAGGCCGGTGAGGTCGGTATGCTGCGGACGGATTTTGGCGATCCTGCCGCGCAAGTCATCGCCAATGTCAACAAGGTCCGTGAGCCAGTGGAGGCTCTCGAAAACGATGCCCTTCGCTCCAGCGGCGAGAAAGGCCGCAGCTGCCTCGGGTGTGCCTACACCGCCCCACACAAAGAGACCTCGTTGAGCGTTCGACTGAGCAATCAGACTCCGAGCGGCCGAATAAAGGGTAAAGATCGTCTCGGAACTCACAAACCCTGCCGCTTCGCAACCCTTTAGAGCTATTTTATTGATTTGAGGGTATTTTTCTATAATGTCCGTAACCAGCGCAAAATCGCCGACCACGGGAATACAGACGAACTCCTCGCACAATTCGGCAATACGTTCGAGATGGCGCGCGGGATCGCCTTCCAACACCGCGTGGTGCAACTCGACCCAAATTCGACCGATCCCGGTTTCACGGAGAAGGTCTTTCAGGGAAGAGTCTGCCAGCCCACCGGCAGCGATCTTCAAATCTGCGACATCGCCTGTCGCGTCGGCCCGCAAGAGCGCAAGGCCCGCTGACTCCAAGTCCTGCCCGGACAGATCGAACACTGCTCTAGTCCGGGTATGGCGGGCTGCTTCCATAACAGATGAGGTAATTTCCGCAGGCCGCCAAAGAAAGGCGATGATAGGGGTTTCGTGGTCAACCGACATGTCGCGTACCTCAATTCAAGCAATAAGTCTCACGTTACGGCATTGATCACTCCGCGGGCGCGTAATTCCTGCCGGATGAGGCAGCTGTCTTCGAACCTGCAGCTGCATCGTGCAAAGACCGCGGCGGGACACGGCAACCCACTCGCGACGCACACGCTTGCATGGCGAACAATTCCGCAATCTTTTAGTATATCACAACTCCAGGCCCGCGTGAGGTCAAAAACACCAACACCGCAACTGAAGCAGCCTATCGTCATTTCCCTTGCAAAGACCGATTCTGCAGTATAATGGTGCATAACTGCGCTCGAAGGAATTGTGTCAATGTGTTTTCCATGGAGCAGTTTTCACGATGAGCCAAAACGCCTTTTTGGGGAAGTTGGCCGGGCGGGACACCCGAGCGGGAAGAGATATCCGTGGTAGTTCCGCCTCGATTGGGCATTGGCATTAATTGCTTTGCTTCGGGCGCAGGGGTCCGCTACAACCATCAATTACAAAGGGA
>JAIWNO010000241.1 GCA_020216785.1 Desulfomonile sp. | reverse complement strand
AACGCCATGAGCTTGCCTATGAAAGTCTTGCTCACCGGAGGTACCGGCTTTCTTGGGGAGTATCTGCTGGCTGAACTGCTCGAACGGGGCCACACCGTCTGGGCTTTGTACCGCAATGAATCGAAAAAACTCGATACAATCCGGTTCCTCAGCAGTCTTGGACTGCCCCATAGCGCCGAGAATCTCCACTGGTGTCGCGGAGATCTCCTCCAGGCGGATACCCAGTGGGATGACTGGTGCAGACAGAACGAAGGACTCGAGGAAGTCGACACCCTCTTGCACAGCGCCGCGTCCACCAAGTTCCACTTGGACGAATCGGGCGAGCCGCTCAAGACCAACCTCGGAGGCTGCAGGGCCTTGCTGGAGTTAGTCGAAAAAAAGCCTATGCAGGCGCACCTCATCAGCACGGCGTTTGTCTGCGGATTAATCAAGGGTGAGATCGTGTACGAGGTGAATCATCCGCGGGGGGATTTCCTGAACGTATACGAGGAGACCAAGTGGGAAGCCGAGCAGATGTGGGCGGGCAAAGCCACCATTCTCAGACCCAGCGTCATTGTGGGGCACTCAGAGACGGGGCGCTGTACATCATTCACGGGATGGTACGTTATACTCCAGGCAACACAACTTCTAGGCCGCTTGCTTGGCAATGAGCCGGGGAGCAACCGGCATAACCTCGGCCTGAGCTGTCCCGCAAAGCCGGACGGGACCCTGAACCTCGTGCCGGTAGATTACGTAGCCAAGGCGGCAATCCGGATCATTGAAGATCCTGCCAATCACAACAAGATTTTCCATCTCACCCACCCCGACCCCCCGACGCACCAATGGACGCTTGATTTCATCTGCCGGCAATTCGACATTGGCGGCATCACATTCGCGGGCTGGGACGCGCCCTTCACGCAGCCCCGCAACAAGGCGGAACGCATGACTTGGCGGCACATGCAGTCGATCCTCTTCTACTTTTCCAACGAGCCCATATTCGACCGAACAAACACTGACAGGGCTGTTCCCGACCTCCACGTGCCGCGAATCACCGACGAGTTGGGGGACAAACTCCTCGCTTACGCGATTGAGAAAGACTGGGGTAACGCCCCGCAGTAGAGAGTGCCTCCGAAAGGAGACAGCTGGGAGAGAAACCCGGCTGACGAGAGGCTACGACCATTGATGGAGATCACAGGCAGTGAGATGCAAAGTCGTAATTCGCGAAGCTGAAGAACGCAGCTTCTGGGCGGAGGTTCCGGCTATTCCCGGATGCCCCGCGCAGGGCGATACCTTCGGCGAATTGCTGGAGAATCTCTATGAGGCCGTTGAGGTATGTCTGTCGGTCCCGGTCGAAACAGCCCACACCAACGGCCACTGATGAAATCCACGAAGAAAGAAAGAGCGGCCCTCCTTGTGGCTGTGGCGGGATCTTTCGTCACCCCGTTCATGGCTTCCTCCATCAATGTGGCACTGCCATCCATCGGCAGGGAATTCCACATTGACGCGGTGCTGCTGAGCTGGGTAGCCGCGGCGTTCATTCTTACGTCCTCTTCGCTGCTGGTACCGCTGGGCAGACTGTCCGACATCGTAGGCAGGAAGAAAATCTATGCCGACGGCATGATCGTTTTCGCCCTTTCCTCAGCCTTCGGCGCGTGTGCTTGGTCCGGCGAAGTCCTGATTGCCTGCCGCATCGGTCAAGGGGTTGGTGCTGCCATGACCTTCGCCACGGGCATGGCAATCATCACGTCGGTATTTCCTCCGGAGCGTCGGGGCCAGGCATTGGGCATTACCGTGGCGTGTGTGTACGTAAGTCTGTCCCTCGGCCCGTTTCTCGGTGGCTTGATCACGG
The DNA here is from genome assembly GCA_020216785.1 of Desulfomonile sp. GTDB lineage: Bacteria > Desulfobacterota > Desulfomonilia > Desulfomonilales > Desulfomonilaceae > JAIWNO01. Next base: position 8,172 of record JAIWNO010000241.1, on the reverse strand, counting down.
AGCATATTTCGTGGCGCGGTATTTTTGCAGTCGTGGTGCCGCCGGCAGCGTTTGTGGTGTGGCTCGTTTATGCCACGCTCGAAGGTGAATGGGCTGAGGCGAAGGGAGAAGACTTCGATTGGATCGGGTCAGTGGTCTACACAATGTCCCTGGTAAGCTTCATGTATGGGCTCTCCAAGGCTCCTGCGGTCGAATCGGCAGGCTTTCTCGCTGCAGGACTCGTTGGCGCGGGCGTGTTCGTAAGAAGAGAATCATCCGTGACCTTCCCGGTTCTCGATTTGGCACTCTTCAGGACAAACCGGGTGTTCGCGCTGTCTTGCCTGGCTGCGTTGCTGAATTATGCCGCAACGTTCGCGGTGACTTTCCTCATGAGCCTCTACCTTCAGGACGTGAAGGGTTTGAGCGCACAAGTGGCAGGAACTGTGCTGATCACCCAGCCCGCGATCATGGCGATATTGTCGCCCCTCGCCGGCCGCCTGTCGGACAGGATTGAGCCTCGCATCGTCGCCTCTTTAGGCATGTTTGTCACTATGGTAGGCTTGGGACTGTTGACAAGGCTGCGCAGCGACACGGACCTCCTGTCCATCCTCAGCAATCTGGCAGTGCTCGGGTTTGGGTTTGCGCTCTTCTCTTCACCCAATATGAACGCCATCATGGGGTCGGTCGATCGGCGCTATTACGGGATCGCGTCGGGCCTGACTGCAACCATGCGCCAGCTGGGCATGATGTTCAGCATGGGGATCGCGCTCGTGATGTTTGCCGTATTTATTGGCAGAGTGAAGATTTCACCAGAGGTTCAAGGCCCATTCATGGACGCTGTCAGATGGGCGTTCGGCGTGTTCGCCGTGTTGTGCCTCGTGGGCATATTCGCGTCGCTGGCCCGGGGCCGCTTGCACACGAATTCCAATAATAGTACGCACACTTCCTGAAAAGGATTCATACCGGCGCTGTCGAGGCAGTAAAGCAACCGGATGCCTTCTCCGCTTCGGACGGTAAACCTATCTGCGGAGCAAAGGAAACAGTCGACGGTCAAGAAGCTTTCAGCGAAAAACCTCTTCACTTTCTGGCCCTGAGACACTAACCCATAGAAAAGAGATGATGACAGACAGGAGGGGACATGCCGCCAAAAGCTCCGCCCAAAGAAAGCAGCAAGCTCGATAAAATCATCGACGAGGCGATTCGAGACCGCGAGCGCCGACAGAATACGTACCGGGAGCAAGCGCTCAAACTCTTCCCGTGGGTGTGTGCCCGATGCGGCCGCGAGTTCTCGGGCAAGAAATTGAAGGAACTCACGGTCCATCACAAGGACCACGATCACGACAACAATCCGCCTGACGGCAGCAATTGGGAGCTGTTGTGCATATATTGCCATGATTTTGAGCATCAGCGCTTGCTGGATGAAGAGTCATTCAGTGAAGGAACACCGGATCGCGGCCGGGACCCGCGTTCCTCGTACAAGCCGTTTGCCAATCTTCCAGAGTTGCTCAAGAAGAAGAATACCTAGTCTCACAGCGCCTCACGGCTGATCGTGGCACAGTGACACAAATGCGGTGACGTATTGCAGTGGGCGTTGGAAGGATAGGCAGGCTGCCTGTCCCGCCCATCGGCAGTCTCCATCCTTTTCTCGTTATCATCAGCCGCGTGGGCGTTTCGTAGTTGCAAAACCCAGCACTTAGCCGCACGTCAGGCAGTTCGTTGGGACCTGTCCCCGGAGACCGGTCAGGAGGTTTTCCGCGGCCAGGAAGGCCATGCGCGTGCGCGTCTCGACCGTTGCGCTGCCGATGTGGGGCAAGAGCACGACGTTGTCCAAGTCGACCAGTCCGGGGGTGAGCGCGGGCTCGTTCTCATACACATCCAGGCCCGCTCCCGCGATGATTCGCGCCTGAAGCGCCTCCACGAGGGCTTGCTCGTCCACCACCGGCCCGCGGGACGCGTTGATAAGGAACGCGGTGCGCTTCATCTTACGGAGTTGCTCCGGTCCGATGAGATGCCGGGTCTCGTCGGTGAGCGGCACATGCAGCGTAACAAAGTCCGACCGAGACAGGAGATCGTCCAAACCGACGTACGTCGCGTTCAGGGCCCGTTCCACGGAGGGATCTACTCGGCGGCGATTGTGGTACAACACGGCCATGTTGAAGCCGGCAGCTCGGCGAGCCACTGCCCTGCCGATATTGCCCAGGCCCACGATGCCGAGCGTCTTCCCGGACACCTCCGTTCCGAGGAACAGCATCGGCCCGTAGTGTTTGAATTCGCCCGCCCGTGTCAGGCGGTCCATAGACACGACCTGCCGCGCGGTCGCGAGGATCAGCGCGAACGTGAGGTCCGCTGTCGCATCGTCAAGCACTCCGGGAGTGTTCGTCACCCAGATGCCCCGCGCCCGGGCCTCGTTCAGATCGATATTGTTGAATCCGACCGCGTAGTTGGCGACAACTTTCAGATAGGGAGCATGGTCGAACAGCTCATTATCGATGCGGTCAGTGATCATGCTCAGCAGACCGACCTTGTTCCGGACGCGCCGCAGCAGTTCACCGCGCTCCATTGGATGGTCTTCGGAGTTGAATTCGAGTTCGTGTTCTTTCCTGATGAGTTCAAAAACTTCTTCGGGCAGTCGTCCGGTTACGAGCACTTTCATGGTACGGCTCCTCAGCGACGGTTAAGGTATTCTGACACGGGCGTTCATTTCCGCCAGCCAATCGACAATCGGCGACACGTCCTTGAAACGGGCAAAACAGAAGTCCAGCAGTGCTGCGGAATACAACTCCCGGGGGATCGATATGGTCACCGCGGCCGTAAGCCCGTTGAACAGGAGCAATTCTGCATTGGGATGGTGAGGATCATAACCTCGCGGCGTCTTTTTGAAATGCTTCATCCCGATCGCGTAGTCCCCTCTTTTCTTAACGGTATCCAATGCCTTAACGAGAGCGACCCCGTGTTTGGAGTCTACCACGGACTCGCGGTACGCCTCGAGAAGCGGGTTGGAGAAACAGTGATTGCCCGCGCCCAGCATCATGTGGGGTGGCTCGAGGTGGAAGTAGTAACCCGGGCAATCCATTTTCGGGCCTTCGCCTTGCCAGAAGAAGATCCCGAGGTGGGTCTTGTACGGTGTCTTGTCCTTGCTGAAGCGGGTATCGCGATAGGGCCGGAAGATCGAGCCGTTGAGCCTAGGGTCAGCGTTGATTGCGGGCGAGATCTCTTTCAATCGCTTGCCCATCTCGAAGACAAAGTCGCGTGCCGGAGTGGTCACATAGTTGTCGAAATCCGCCTTGTGCTCCAAGAACCACTCTCTGGAATTGTTTCGCCTCAGTTCCTCGTAGAATGTTACACACTCCTTGGGAAAGCCCTTGAATATGGACTTCGCAACCATGTGTTTTCCTCCTGTTAGGGCCGGTAAGACCGGTGATACATAATGAGCGCTATGCCGGCCCACTTGCCGGACAAATGCGTGCTTATTCCTCGCAGCGAACGGACCTCGCTTCCGGGGCATTCTCGACGGCGGCCTCAAGCGCAGAGATGAGCGGCCGGAGCGCAACTGTGTCCGCGAGGACGCGTCGCACTTCACGGTGCTGGTATATACTCCCCATCGCGATCATATCGGTGATCGCACCGTTCTTTTCATAATATGCCTCATGACTGATGGCTGCTTCCGCGCCCACATCATTGTATGCCTTCTTGAGGGCGCGAGCCTCTGCGCCGGGCACCCCGCGTATCAGCACATTTATATGGATCGCACGGGTGGCCATTAATTCACTATTGGTGGAACCGACCGCGTTGATAGCCGCAACCGCGTCGGCTACGCTTTTTAGTACGATCTTTTCCGCTTGCATGACAGATACTCCGGCGAGGTAGGGGTACGACGGTTGTGACCTTCCGGAGGTTATGTCATATCGACAAGCGGAAGTCACGGCTTTCCGAGGGTCGCGGAAGGGAGAGGACTCGGGCATGACGGAAAGGACCCAAACTGGGGTCCGCATGGCTTGTCCTGTGAGGGCGCTCCTCAAAGCGCCCTGATTCCGGGCGGTTCACGAACCGCCCCTACAAGAACATCGTTAAATCGCGGGACTTAAGACAGCCTCTGCAATTCTGGTCCAGTGGCGCATCCACAATACGCAAGATAGGCGGAATATGATGCATCCATACCCTATTCATTTCACCGGAAAGTGATATAAGATCCGGTGCGGATGATTCAACTTCGCGACCGACTTTGAGTTGCGAATGAGCCGGCAAGATGCCGGTCCCACCAAGAATCGGCCGCGTGAGTGCATATGAATATCCGTAACGATTCTTGACTAAAAGAGTCAGAAAGGATAATCTGATTGCCTATCCCCCGCGATGCAAAATCGGCTGTTGCAGGGACGAACGGCAGTGCATCCCTACGGGTACGCAGGCGATAAGGAATCGGCCTTCAGGAGGTAGCAGATGTCTGAATTCCGGGTGAATAAGACGGTCGCCGAAATCAACGCCAAGATCAAACAAGGCAACGCGGTGGTAGTAACCGCGGAGGAGATGATCGGCATCGTGCGCGAGTCCGGCGCTGTAAAAGCGGCTCAGAAAGTGGATGTGGTTACAACGGGTACTTTTGGCATCATGTGCTCGTCGGGCGCCTTTCTCAACTTTGGCCACACCAAGCCGAGGATGCGCGCGAGCAAGGTCTTCATCAACAGGGTAGAGGCTTACGCCGGTATTGCTGCGGTCGACTGCTACATAGGTGCCACCCAGCCGCGGGACGATGATCCGCTCAATAAGGTTTTTCCAGGCCGATTCCGGTACGGCGGCGGACATGTGATCGAAGACTTGGTAGCCGGCAAGCAAGTGCATTTGGAGACGACTTCATACGGCACCGACTGTTACCCCCTCCGGTCGTACGAGGCTATGGTCACTCTCAAAGACCTACCCAATGCAATCCTGCTCAATCCTCGGAACTGCTACCAAAACTATAACTGCGCGGTGAATTTATCTAAGAAGACCATTTACACCTACATGGGCATTCTGCGGCCGGAGTGCGCCAATGCGAACTACTCCACGTCCGGTCAGTTGAGTCCACTGCTCAACGATCCCTTCTACCGAACGATCGGGATCGGCACGCGGATCTTTCTTGGCGGCGGCATAGGATACGTTATCGGCCCGGGCACCCAACACAATCCCCGAGTGCCGCGCTCCGAGAATGGGGTCGTCATGGGCGGTGCAGGCACGCTCGCGGTAATGGGAGACCTCAAGGGCATGTCGTCGAGTTTCCTTCGAGGAGCGTCGATGACGGGGTACGGGTGCTCTTTGAGCGTCGGAGTGGGAGTGCCGATTCCCATCCTGGATGAAGAGATGGCCAGGTTCACGGGCGTCTCCGACGACCAGATCCAAGTGCCGGTGGTTGACTATGGCTTTGATTACCCTGAGGCCAAAGGCGGACCGCTCGGTTACGTTACGTACGGCCAGCTCAAGACGGGTGAAATCGAATTCGACGGACGTGCGGTAAGCACCGCGCCTATGTCGAGCTATTCAAAGGCGCTGGAAATCGCGGAAACGCTCAAATCCTGGATTCAGTCCGGGCAATTCCTCCTGGGTGAAGCGCAGGAAACGCTCCCTTCAGTGCCTTTTGCCGGGTTTCCCGCGAAGGGTTGAGGCTTGAGTTCGTGGAATACGCCATGAGTATGGTCGATCTTGCCGAGCCTCGCACGTATCGGGACTTCGGTCCGTCGAACCGGTTTGTTGCCTTTCGCGTGGCGGTGGAGACTTCGGACCTGTACGTCAAGGCCCATAGCTTCCTTGACTCGGAAACGGAGCGCCTCATTCGCGTCGCCAGGTCTTTGGTGGAGGATGCGATCGCACGGAGACCGGAGTTCCTCAAGAGTCTCGGGCCGCTGGATGATGATCCCGGAGATGCTCCGATTGCTGCACGTATGGTCAGCGCGGGCAGAAAAGCCGGCACCGGACCGATGGCGGCCGTAGCGGGGGCGGTAGCCGAATTCGTAGGGCTGAGGCTCTTGGAGCTTTCCCCGGAGGTGATCGTCGAGAACGGTGGAGACATTTTCCTCCGCATCGACCATCCGATAGTGATGGGCATCTTTGCAGGAGAATCACCGTTCAGCAACCGCATAGGTCTCAAGGTTTACCCTTCGGTGCTGCCGGTCGGCGTATGCACGTCCTCCGCGACCGTAGGACCGTCGTACAGCGCAGGACGCGCAGATGCGGCAACGATAATATCTCGGGACACAATCCTCGCAGACGCGGTAGCTACGGCTCTCGGCAACAGGGTGACCGCGCCGCGGGACTTGAAAACCGCAGTGGAATGGGCGCTTACCGTGCCCGGAGTGGATGGAGCCCTCGCCATCATTGGAGACAAGATCGCAGCGATGGGCGATGTAGAGCTTGTCACTCTGTGAAACTCCTTCTCTGAAAGCAACCAGATGTCACGGAGGTGAATCAATGACATCGCGGAATGTTTTGCTCATATTCAAGTCGAGCATCATGTACAAGCCAAGGATTTACCGACTGTCGAAGGACTACGACCTGGTCTTCAACATCCTCGAGGCAAAGATCCTCCCCCGGCGAGAAGGCCGCATTCTTCTGGAGCTGCAAGGCGAAGAGGACCAGATCGAGCGGGGACTGCAATTCCTTGAAGAAGGCGGTGTGGTGATCGAATACCTTGCGGACAAGATCCTGCGCGAGGAAGATCGATGCGTGCACTGCGGTGAGTGTACGGGACTCTGTCCGACGGCAGCACTGAGTGTTGTCCGGCCTCGCATGGAAGTGGTATTCGACGTAAATAAATGCGTCGCGTGCGGCATGTGCGGTCTCGCGTGTCCGTACGGCGCGATGACGGATATCAAGCTCTTTGACCCCTTTGCCGAAGGTCGCACCGCGGGAACGAATCCTTGACGCCAAGCCGTAGGATCTGGTAGGAATTATAGCCGACATTGCGATCCTGTCCCGGCACATCGACCGTTTTCGCCTGGAAGCGGCCGTCGCCGGTGACCGGGGAGGGCGGCCTGGAGTTACAAACCCCGTCAGGTCCGGAAGGAAGCAGCGGTAGTAATCTCGGGGGTCGGCCCTTGCACCCGGTTGCCGGCCGCGGCCGTTTCCGTTGCCGACGGATGATATGATCGCCAATTAGCGTTTGGGTCTTTAGGGCAGAAATCCCTTTACCCCCCTTTTCAAAGGAGGGGGAAACTCGCGCGTCCCCCCTTCGTAAAGAGGATGCAGGGGGATTTTCCTGCAAGTCATGACCGTCTGAAACGCAAGAGAGGGCTGTACCGAATCAGTTACCGCAGGAAGTCTTGATGCCATGCCCCCATACCTTGTCCTCGCCCGCAAGTACCGGCCTGCCGGCTTCGATGACGTCGTCGGGCAGGAACATGTCATCCGGACCCTTCGCAATTCCATCGGTTCGGGTAGAGTGGCACACGCATTCCTTTTCAGCGGAGTGCGAGGCGTGGGCAAGACCACGGTGGCCCGGATTTTGGCCAAGGCCCTCAACTGCACGGGCAGGGACGAGGCGGTTCCGGATCCGTGCAATCACTGCTCTTCTTGCCGTGAAATCACCGGCGGCATCAGCGTGGACGTGCAAGAGATCGACGGCGCGTCCCACACCTCGGTGGACAACATCCGCGAGATCAATGAGAACATCAAGTACCCGCCAGTAAGCTCCCGATACAAGATCATCATCATCGACGAAGTCCATATGATTTCCATCAATGCCTTCAACGCCCTGTTGAAGACGCTGGAGGAGCCGCCGCCGCACGCGAAATTCATGTTCGCGACCACTGAGCCGCATAAGGTGCCCCCAACAATTCATTCACGGTGCCAGCGGTTCAATCTCCGAACAATCCCCGCGGCGGACATACTCGGCGGTATGAAACGCATCCTTGCACAGGAAAAGGTGGCAGCATCCGAGGAGGCGCTGTCGATCGTCGCGCGGGAAGCGCAGGGCTCGTTCCGGGATGCGTTGAGTCTCCTGGACCAAGTGATCGCGTTCAGCACCGGCGCGATCACGGCCGAGGATGTGATGCTCATCCTGGGTGTTGCCGGAAGAGAGGCGTTTGTTCGCCTGATAGATGGCGTCATCCGTCGCGATGCTGCTACCGCGCTCAATGTGCTCCATGAACTCTTCCAGCAGGGCTATGACCCGGAACAGCTCGCTATGGACCTCATCCACTTCATGCGCAACGTGGTGGTAGTATC
>JAIWNO010000008.1 GCA_020216785.1 Desulfomonile sp. | reverse complement strand
TCGTGCGATGGACCACGGTCGCGGCCAGCATAGGCTCTTCAGCCGCGGTGCCCACCTCTGCGGATGGAGGATCGGCGCGGCGGCCGCGAACTCGCGACTGGCTCGGAGTCGATTTCCGCCGGCGAACATCTGTGGGCCGGCGAGTCACTCTCCCTCCGCAAGTTCGGCCTTCACCTCCGCTTTCACTTCTTCAGCAAGGTCTTCGGCCATTTCCGTAATGTTGGCGACGATCTCCCTACCCCTCTCATAGAGGAGGAAGCCACCTTTAAGCCCGGCCTTGAGAACCGGTCGAAGGGCCGCAGCAACCATGGGGATGACCACAGGAGCGGCGACAATGGCGACACCTATTGCAAGCCCTGTCCAAATATCTGCCTTGGGTCGAAAATCGAGAAGAGCCATGGTAACATTCCTCCTTGTAAGTTCGGACAATTGTGGTAATTGCTGTAGGATACCTATTTTATTAAACTAATAAGACAATTTATCGAAAGTCAAGTTATTTTTCTGTGAGTTTTTTGTTAATTCCTTGACAAATATCGAAGTTCCCACGCGAGTTACTTTGACTAAGTTCCGCAAGTTAACGCGTTAGTGTCGTGGGTTTTGCGTCCGCGCGCACGTCAGAAATCCATTAGCCCTGTTTGAATACGGTAAAATCGGTATCCATTCGAGAGCTTAAACGAAATTCCAGCCCACCTCTCACGCTCTCCTAACAAGCCTCTCCGCTAATTGCCCTTGGCGGCCGCACATCATCACACTTCGGGAGTACTCGTGGCGAACCAGACACTTTCTCCTCTTCACCGAGCGGGTCACAAGAGCAGCATCGAAATAGGCCGCGCGCCGTCTATCCAACGAATCCGCGGCGCGCTCGGCATTACCAACATTCGTTGCCCCCATTTCATCGAATCGCTTCCCTTTTCAGTCGGCGATACAACGGCCGGATCGGAGACGGAACTCCAGGCTGCGGTACGCGGCTCGCGCACGACGGTGGATTTGCCGCTGAGCATCGAGCACTCCAATTATTTCTCCAATATTGTAAGAAGGGCCGCCGCGGACGATAACTCGGGAAAGGCGGTAACCGACCTCGAGCGATACCTCGAGAATAATGAAGAAGGCATTTGGGAAAACAGTTGGGTACGATTTCCTAGCCGGAGGCTCAGTCCGTACGCCCGGCAGGTGTTTGCATCGGACCTGCTGGCAGATCGGATGCGCCCCGACGCCGGAACTCGGCGCGACGCGGACAGATTCCTCTATACGCAGGATGGCGAGGAATACCTCCGCGTCCCCATCAGCTACCTCATCAAGCTCTCGCTCGCCGATGTTTTGGGGACTCAGCGCAACGTCCCCGAGATGATCGTCCAGACGGCACATTGGGTCATGGACAAATTATTGAGCGACAACACCTCACCCGAGACGCTCTCGTTCCACGTAACGGCCTTGCGGCCAGAAACCGGCTCCGGACGAGCCATCGCGCGGGAAACTTCGCGTCGATATCTTCTCACTCAGCTGCTCATCATGTACGCCAATGAAATATTCGGCTTGAAAGAGTCGGGGCAGGAGGCGATGATCTATTTTTCTCCTCACCCGCCGATTCGCCAAAGGCAGCTCAATGAGGTCATTTCGGACTCGTTTTACCGTGAGTTGTTCATGAGCCCCTGTCTCTCCGGATGGGACGATGGGCTTGCCAAACACGAATACATGTGCCTCTGTCACCAAGTGCTCAGCAGGAGTGCCCTGAATGCAGTGGCCAAGCTCCGTGAAGCGCGGATCATCACTCGCAACCTCGTGGTAATTCCGACCGTATCAAATACCAGTCTTGCCAACAACGGCACTCACCTGAGTCTTGGAAGCCGCAGGCTTACTCAGCTGCTGGGCAACGGCTCATCCGGACTCACTGCTGCGGACGAAAAGTGGGTGGGTGATCTGGTAATCAAGATCGTGGAGCATTTCCTCCCGCTCTTCGTAGGCACGTACAGTGCCGCGCCCTATCGCCTTGACTTCTCTGATTTCCATCCCGAACGCGTACTCGGATTCCTTCCCCACGAACTTGACTATACTCACCTGCGCATGATGTGGCGTCGCTGGAAAAAGAAGGCAAGACTGGCGATATGCGGTCAACCTGTTACGCCATTCGGATTGAAGTGGCTCGACCGCGCGATAAGTTGTGTGTTCAGGATGAAAGGCGACTATATTCCTGACTTTCGGCTCATCGATTATCTGGTGACACCCATGAGCACCCCCCGGAGCCCCGCTCTCGACGGTTCTCTCGGGAATGACGCGCGGCTCAAAAAGGACTTGGCAGACCTCGGAATCTTCGACGCGAAGATGGCGCTGTACACTCTTTACCGCCTTCGGGAGTTCTCTGCGGTGGGTTATTCCGGATTCGAAGGGCGTCACTACAGCCTTTTCGACAGCATCGAAGACGACGTGGCCGCCGCGGCCGACATCCAGACGTTGGTGACCGCGCTCGCATTCAAGTATGTACTGTCAGGAGCAGTCTCCCACAGCCATATCCCGGACGAACCATTCACCGAAAGCGAGCGTCGACAGATCTTTTTTGGCGCTGCCATCGGCCTCCCGACGTTCTACGTGCACGGTAGCACTCGCAACCTTTTTCTGAGGAACATCGTGCAACGTACCCGGCACGTACGATACAGCCGGCGCTATCCAGGATATATCCGCGTATACCATCGGCATTTCCGCTTGGCGCTTGCCCGGCGGCTCATGACGGATGCCGCTGACCTCGTGGAAGCTCTCAATCTCGATCTCTCGATGCAGGATCTTTTCAGACGTCTCGAGGAACCCAACTCCGCGGCAGTGGAGGGCAAGCTCACGCGCGGAATACTGCGAGAGGCCGGATTGCATTCGCCCATGAGCGCTCACACGGCGGAATTCAATCATGCTGCCGAAGTATACTACCGATCCACCCTCAAGAGACGACACATAGCGGAAGCCCTTGAGATAATTCGGGAAGACTTCAAAATAATTGATTCCACCGCATGCTGCATGTGTCTCGAGGCTCGCAAGGCAGTTCGGTACGCGGTCGGCCACGGCACAATGACCCAAGTGCTCGAAACTATAAGCGACAGCCTGCTTCAAGAGAAGACATCGGCAAAGGCGCTGCGGACGATGATCGACCTGATGCTCATCACCATCAACCGACAAGCCTCTGAAACGGACAAGCTCCTCGGAGATCAGAAGAGAGATGACAAAAATTACACATCAATACATCAAGCGGGAAACCGGTGAAATCTGCGAAGAGACATTCTTCGGCGATAAGACAGTGAACCTGCTCTACTCTGTTGCGCGGGAGAATGCGCCGACTCTTTTCCGAGCATTGACGAGCGCGCGTGCATCAAGCTTGTTGGGCTTCGTGAACTTCGATATCCCCGCGCCGTTTGCATGCAAGTCGTTTTGCCGTCGTAACAGGATCGACTTGTCCGAAGCCCTCGGTCCTCGGAGCGAACTGGACACCTTGCGGAAGATTTTCGAGCGGAAAATCCGGTACTGGGAATGTCGCCCGATGCCCCGGCACGCGCATGCCGTGGTGTCACCCGCTGATTCCAAAGTGATCGTTGGCTCACTTGCGGAGTCCTCGCTCCTCTTCATCAAAGAGAAGTTCTTCCATATCGCGGAGTTGCTGGGTCTGGATAAGCGGCAGTGGACAGAAGCTCTCACCGATGGCGATTTTGCGGTTTTCCGGCTTACGCCGGACAAGTACCATTACAACCATGCGCCGGTTTCCGGGCTGGTCGTCGACTTCTACGAGATTGACGGGGGCTATCACTCGTGCAACCCGTCCGCTATCGTGGCCGCAGTCACTCCCTTCTCGACGAATCGAAGGGCGGTGACCATCATAGATACCGACGTGCCTCACGGCACCGGCGTGGGCTTCGTAGCCATGATCGAAGTCGCGGCGCTCATGGTCGGAGAGATCGTACAGTGCTTCTCCACGGAACGTTACGACAACCCAATGCCGGTGGCGCCCGGCACTTTTCTCACAAAGGGGTCTCCGAAGAGCCTTTACCGACCTGGCAGCAGCACTGATGTACTGGTTTTCCAGCAGGGCCGGATCAAGTTCGCGAGCGATCTTCTGGAAAATCAGGTTCGCGGGGGGGTCGAAAGCCGATTTACTGTGGGATTCGGCGCTCCGCTCGTGGAGACCGAGGTTGCAGTACGTTCCCTCGTCGCGATTCCGGCTTGCAGTCCGCCCGAATCAATCCGGTACCAAAGGGGAGATTGATATGCTGGATCTGTTTTTTGTAGCGGCCCTCGCTGCGTCGGCGTTTCTTCTATTTGGGTGGGCCTTTCGGACGCTCCCGCATGAAGGTTGGCAGATCCTGGCTGCAGTCCCGACGTCTGAGATAGCTCCTCGTGAATGGCAGGGAGTAAACCTTACGTATTACGGCGCGCTCCTCGCCTCGGCGATGGCAGTGTCGCTTGTGATCTGCTTGGTGCTCCTGGCGGCTGTGGGAATGTCTGTAGGGATAGCGGCAGCACTCGTCGGCCTCATCCTTCCGATCTGCGTCCCGGCCGCGAAGGCTATGGCGATTATCGTAGAAAGAAAAAGGCATACATTCACCGTCGGTGGAGCGTCTTTCCTTGGGATCCTGTGTGCACCGATTGCAGTTTGGATGTTGGACCATGCTTCGCTGTTCAACGCGGGTTCGCCGGTCCCCGTTGTGACGGTGCTAGCAGTACTCTCAATTGCGTATGCGATGGGCGAAGGGCTCGGACGTCTCGCGTGTATCAGTTTCGGGTGCTGTTACGGAAGGCCGCTGGCCGAATGTTCAGATCGCGTGCAACGTTTGTTGCGAGGCCGAGCGTTCGTCTTCTCTGGTAAGACAAAGAAGATTTCCTATGAAAGCGGCCTTGACGGCAACGAAGTCGTACCCGTTCAAGCCCTCACTTCCGTGATCTGTACCACTGCCGGGCTCGTCGGCATACTCTTGTATCTCAGAAGTTTCCACTGTACGGCCTTCGTACTCACCATCGGCGTAACCCAGACGTGGCGCGCCCTCTCCGAATCCATGCGAGCAGATTATCGTGGCAGCGGTCGTATCAGCGCGTATCAAGTTATGGCCGTTGCCTCGATGCTCTATGCGATGGGGTGGGCGTGGCTCCTTCCGGCGGTCTCCATTCCGGCCGCGAACCTCAGGGCAGGGCTCGCGGCGCTCTGGGACCCAGCGGTGATCATCTCCCTGCAGGCGCTTTGGCTGTTGGTTTTTCTCTATACAGGTCGAAGCGCGGTGACCGGCGCAACCTTGTCGTTCCACGTGCACAGAGACCGAGTCTGAAGTGCCGCTTTGGGAAGAATTCCGGTTCACCTTCACCGCGGAGCACGCGGAGGGCTCGACACAATGCAGAGCGGATTCTATGGGCCCCACACTACACTTTGTTAACACACGCAAGGTATTTCTCAGTTTTAACGAGAGGCCAATCGGAGCCCTTCTGTTATGCGAGGGGGTACCGGATTTCGACTCACCCCGGTATAGGGAGAGGAGACGGATAGGAGGTAAGGCCGGGCCCGCGTGTCCGCCCTCCACGGCGTATGCACCCCCAACAGGGCGCACACACAGGTTTGCCCCTACCAAGTGATCTCTGCGGTGACGATCTCATTCTCCCTTGCGAGCCGTTACTCTCGCGCAATTGAACGATTACGACAAGCGTTCCAATTCCCTTGACCGACTTCACATTCATGCTAATTTTCAATTGGCCTCCTCGTGCTCGGCGCCAAACCTCTCTTACCGGGCTATCCCATGCGAAAGGCTTGCTCAATGGAACATCAATACGTGAAAGTGGAGCGCTCCGGCCGCGTCGCTGTGGTGCGGTTCGATCGAGGCGACAATCTCAATGCCCTATCCGTCGACCTGATGCACGAACTCACTGAAGTGGCCCGGTCGTTTCAGGATGACACCGAGACCGTTGCCGTGGTGCTCACCGGCGGGTCGAGCTTCACCGCGGGGATGGACCTCAAAGACCCGAAGCTTATCGAGGCAATGCAAGGCCCTCTGGGCACGCGACGCAGGCTGCTGGCCGCGGGACCGAGTATGTGCCGCGCATGGGAAGACATGGAGCAGGTCACCATCGCGGCGGTGGAAAAATTCTGCGTAGGCGGCGGGGTCTCGCTCGCGGTGTCGTGCGACTTTCGTATTATGGGGCGGAACGCGATATTCCGCGTGCCCGAGTTGGCCTTGGGTATGAATATGAGCTGGCAGACCCTGCCGCGACTTGCGCATTTGGTAGGGCCCGCGCGGGCCAAGCAGATCGTGATACTCGCCGAGCCGGTCAACTCAGAGGAAGCACTCGCCTGGGGTCTCGTGGAAGGCGTGGCGGATGAAGGACGAGCGCTGGATAAAGCGGCGGCTATGGCCGAAAAGATCGCCGCGATGCCTCCATTGCCGGTCAGGATGACCAAAAAGGCGGTCAACGCCGCGGTAAACGCTTTGGACAATACGGCCAGTTACATGGACATTGACCAGTTCATGCTCTGTCAGATGACACAGGACTACGAAGAGGCCTTGTCTGCGTTCTTCACGAAAAAGAAGCCGATTTTTCGAGGGCAGTGACTCGCGGCATGGATTATGCCCTCGGCTTCGTGCGATGTTTCTCCATGGTTATAACCAACACCGGCCTTCCATGGGTCCCGCAGGGGCCGCGAGTTTCCCAACCGTGAAGGCGGAGGACTGACGTTCAACTATCGGTACTTTGTGTCGGCTCTGCCCTGTGTGGCTATCCTGTGAGCCTACGCGCTGGGCCGGCTTAAGACGCTTTGTCCCGTCCGACTCACGCTGCCGACCACGGGCTCGCCTGCGCGCTGACCGCGGCAGCATTCGCCGGTCCGGGTGAAGCTTTCCCATGATCTCCTCTCCCAGTACGATATTCGGCCTGTTCTGCCGGTTGAAGCCGGGGTTGTGGGAGAAATCATCGCAAAATCCGAAGGCACGGCGGCGCCTCGCTGATCGAGCCACTGCAATGCGGCGGGTTGACAGAGAAAAGGCTATCATCTACGCTCCCGTGAACGGAGGAGGATGTGCTCTCCATTGGCGTAATCGGCTGCGGTCTCTGGGGCCCAAACCTTGCGAGGAACTTCGCATCGCACCAACGCAGCCGCGTCAAGGTGGTGTGTGATTCGGAACCAAACAAGGCTGAGTCGCTCGCGACAAGGCTTAAAGGAGTGGACGCGGTTTCCGACTACCGTAAGGTGATCGATGACCCCGGAGTTGATGCGGTGGTAGTGGCTACGCCCCTCACCACCCATTACCGGATCGTTAAGGATGCCCTTGCTGCGGGGAAGCATGTCTTTGCGGAAAAGCCGCTTACCTCGGAATATCTCACGTCTCGGGAACTCACCGAGTTGGCCGGTGCTTCAGGCAAAATCCTGATGACCGGATACGTATTCCTGTTCAATGCCGGGATCACGCTGGCAAGAGAACTGATCTCCTCCGGGTCGCTCGGCGATGTGCGTTATGTCCATGCGGTGAGGACCAATCTGGGTCCGGTCCGCACTGATACCAGCGCGGTGTGGGACTTGGCGTCCCATGACATCTCGGTGATACTTCATTGTCTCGGCGAGGTCCCGAGTGCGGTAAGCGCGACCGGTGGTCGTTTTCTCGATAATCCACCCGTGGATGTCGCCTCCGCCAGCATGATGTTCCCCAGCGGACGGATTGGATTTGTCTACGTAAGCTGGCTTGATCCCTGCAAAGTCCGGCAGATAACGATACTTGGCTCAGAGAAAATGTTGCTTTTCGACGACATGACGCCATCCGAGCCGATCCGGATCTATGACAAAGGCGTGGAGCGCGTCGAACCGTACGATTCGTACGGAAGCCATCGCATGGCAGTACGGCCCGGAGACGTGCTTGTCCCCTACGTGAAGATGACTGAGCCTCTTATGACCGAATGCGATGCGTTTATCCGGGCCGTCCTGGATGGTGAGCCCAACCCTGCAATGGGTGACATTCCGCTGACCGTTGCGGCGGTATTGGAAGCGCTCGACCGCTCGATGGAAATGCGCGGAGCACCTGCCGAGGTGCCTGTGTGAATAACTTCCGGCAAACGATCGTCAGCCCCGTTGTAACCGACCCCGTGGAAATAGGGCCCGACGCAGTCATCGATGAGAACGTCGTGCTCGGGTATCCGACGGGACGCGCCATCGAGGAGCGGCTCCTGCGCATTGGCGCTCGCGCCCGCATCCGCTTCGGCACCGTGATCTACGGTGGCACTACCATCGGCGACGACCTCCAGACCGGCCACGGGGCCGTGATTCGTGAAGAGAACACGATCGGCGACGGCCTCATGATCTGGTCGCATTCGGTGATCGACTACGGATGCAGGATCGGCAGCAACGTTCGGATTCACACCAAGGTCTATCTTGCCCAATTGACCACAGTAGAAGACGGGGTCTTTATCGCGCCCGGGGTGACCACCGCCAATGACCCGCACCCCATATGCACCGAATGCTTGCTGGGGCCTACTATTTGCGCCCGTGCAAAGATCGGCGCAGGGAGTACTATCCTCCCGCGGGTTCGCATCGGCGAAGACGCTCTGGTGGGAGCGGGCTCGGTCGTGACGAAGGACGTGCCGCCCAAGACCGTGGTCGTCGGCAATCCCGCGCGCGTAGTCGGTATGGTGACGAACCTGAAATGCCGGTGGGGCCGCCAGGGATGGGCCTATCCGGACTTGAGAGAGGAGCGCTGACACCGAGAAATGCACGACATCCCGCTCGTTGACCTCAAGGCCCAAGTGCGGGCGATCAGAAAAGAAATCGCCGAAGCTGTGCTCCGAAGTCTGGAATCGGCCGACTATATCCTTGGGCGGGAAGTAACGGAATTCGAGACTGAGTTTGCCCGGTACGTGGGGACCAAGCATGCCGTCGGCGTGGCATCCGGCACGGACGCGCTCGTGCTCATGTTGCGCGCGTGCGGAATCGGTCCCGGTCATGAGGTGATCCTGCCGGCAAATACTTTTGTGGCAACGGCATTCGCAGTGAGCCATTGCGGAGCGCGGCCCGTTCCCGTAGACGTGAGCGAGGCGGATTTCAACATCGACCTGGACAGAGCGGCAGCTGCAGTCACAAAGGCCACTCGCGCGATCTTGCCCGTGCATCTATTCGGTCTTCCAGCGGATATGGACCGTCTCCGCTCAGTCGCCAATGACACGAGATTGGTGCTCCTTGAGGACGCGTGCCAAGCGCATGGCGCATCGTATCAAGGGACTCGAGTGGGCGGGCTTGCCGCTGCGGCTGCATTCAGCTTCTATCCTGCAAAGAACCTCGGCGCGTGCGGCGACGGAGGCATGGTCACGACCAACGATGACGAGTTCGCGGCGTCAGTGCAAATGCTGCGGAACTACGGTCAGCCGAAAAAATACCATCATGATCTGCTTGGGTACAACAGCCGCCTCGACACATTGCAAGCCGCGATCTTGCGAGTGAAGCTCCGCCGTCTCGACGAGTGGAACGCCCGGCGCCGCTCCATTGCGGATTTGTACAGAAGACTTCTTGCCGATGCCCCCGTGAAGCTGCCGGTTGAGCCCGCGGGTCGCCGCCATGTGTATCACTTGTTTGTAATACGGACGGAACGACGCGACGAGCTGCTCGCGCATCTGAACGCCCTCGGCATCGGCGCGGGGATTCACTATCCTGTGCCGATACACCTTCATGCGGCTTATCGTGAATTGGGTTACAGACCGGGAGATTTTCCAGTATCCGAGAGGCTCTGTCGCGAGATCCTGTCGCTCCCGATCTATCCCGAAATGACCGAAGAGCAGGTCGCCGGGGTCGCGGAGGCGGTCAAGGATTACTTCGCCAATCGGTAGGCATTGAAACACGAGAGGGAAAATGGTGAGTACCGCCATGGGGTGGGCTGGAAGAGGCTGTCTCAGAATCCTTACAAAAACTATCATCGTAGCACGAATACCCCTCACCCTAATACCGATGCGCTCTCAAAGAGGTAACTTTACGACGTTTGGTAGGAGCCGACCCAAGTGTCGGCCCGGCTTT
>JAIWNO010000007.1 GCA_020216785.1 Desulfomonile sp. | reverse complement strand
CAGGGCACACCCGCGTGTGCGCCCCTACAAGGACCATGTTACTGATTTGATGACGCATTTGTATCACTTGGTCAACCGTGAGATGTACAAGAACCAACGCATCATTGCCATTGCGCCGGCGTACAACGAGAAAGGAAAAATCGGCCGCGTTGTGCAGCGCATCCCGCGCGACCTGGTAGACCTCACGCTCGTGGTCGATGACGGCTCTGACGACGGTTCTGCCGAAGAGGCGGAGGCCCTCGGCGCGGTGGTCATCCGGTTGGGCAGCGTTCAGGGCGTTGGCAGCGCGTTGCGACGGGGCATCGAGTACGCGATCGAGCACGCGTTCGATATTGTGGTGGTCCTCGCGGGCAACAACAAGGACAACCCCGACGAAATCATCCGTCTGGCAAGCGCGATCGTCGATGACGGATGCGATTTTGTACAGGGTTCCCGCTATCTTCCCGGCGGCCGGCACGGCCACATGCCGCTTTATCGAATATTTGCAACGCGGCTGCACCCGCTGCTCTTCTCGATCGTCGCACGGAAGCGGATTACCGACAGTACCAACGGCTTTCGCGCGTTTCGAACCTCGCTCTTTCAGGACAGGCGAATAAACCTGTGGCAGGATTGGCTCAACGAGTACGAGCTGGAGCCGTACCTCTTTTACAAGGCAATCAGATGCGGGTACGTGGTCAAGGAAGTCCCCGTCACCAAGGTCTACCCCCCCAAAGAGATCGGCTACACAAAGATGAAGCCCGTAACCGGCTGGTGGAGCATCCTCCGGCCGCTGGTTCTACTGGGGCTCGGCCTAAAGAAGTGAAGATATGCTCGCTACGGCACGGCGGAGTCATTTCATCCCCGGAATTTCGCGCGAGCCGAGCGAACACCGCAATAACTCGAAATTCGAAACACCCCGCTTCACCAGACGATCTGAGTCTCACGAAAGGGCAAAACTATAGGCACCTACGTCTGCACAAAAATCCGTGTTACCCGCGGGGAGATCTTGCACGCGATTTCGTAATTGATGGTGTTGCCGTTGGCTGCAACTTCATCGGGGAGGATTTCCTCGTCGCCCTGTCTGCCAATGAGCACAACCTCATCACCAACCTTGGCTTCGGGGATATCCGTCACGTCGATCATGGTCGCGTCCATGCAGACCGTCCCCACCACCGGGCAGCGTCGGCCCCGCACGAGCACCTCACCCACATTCGACTGGAAGCGAGGATAGCCGTCGTTGTACCCCACCGGGAGCGTGGCAATGCGGCACGGACGGCACGTGACGAAGCGGCGGTTGTAGGAAATGCATCGGCCCGGCGGGTGCTCCTTGATCTGTGCGATCTTGGTGGTAAAGGTAATGACCTGCTCCAGGTGTATGAGCGACCGCATCGCGTCCGAAGGATACATCCCATAGATCGCCAAGCCCGGCCTTACCATCGTGAAGTGGGTCTCGGGGAACCTCACCAGGCCCGCGGTATTAGCCGCGTGCACGTGTCGGAACCGGCGTCCGCGTGTTGCCAACTCTTCCAGCAGCCGCCGGAACGAACGGATTTGCCCGTAGGTATAGTCGTCCGCAGCAGGATCGTCCGCGCTGGAAAAGTGAGTCATGATCCCTTCCACGTCCAGGTCCCGCAAACGGGAGACCTGCTCGATGAAAGGCGCGGCGTCGTCCACCCACACGCCCGACCGGCCCATACCTGTATCAACCTTGATGTGCACCGGAATCTTCGCGCGGCCGCGAGCAGCCTGGTTGAGTGCCTCGGCGACCTCGATCGATGAAACCACCGCGGCCAAACGGTAGCGCACAATCTTGTCCGCCTCTTCGGGGAGCACGTTGAACACGAGAATCGGCGCTTCGATACGGTTTTCCCGCAAGGTCGCACCTTCGTCGGGAAACGCGACCGCAAGGTGATTCACGCCGTTTTCCAATGCAACACGCGACGTGCGGATCGAGTCATTGCCGTAGCCGAAGCTCTTGACCACGGCCATAATGGCGACATTCTCGCCGACGATCTCTCGAATGGTCTTGATATTGGCAGCGATCGCGTCGAGGTTTACGACAAGTCTCGTGGCCCCGATAGACCCGACGAGCTCTTTCGCGATGCGCTCAAGCCGGAACCAGCGCGATCCCTTGAACAGCACCACGTCCCCGCGATTCATGACCTTCTCGAGTTCGCGGGCTGCTTCCGTATAACCGGAGGTGTTTGTGATCCGAGAAGTGGGCATCCCCTCCCCTACCGCTGCTTGACCAATGAGCGCCGCGTGCTCGCCCACTGTGATCAGGTGGTCCACATCGGCCTTCACCACGTCTTTCCCCACCGCAAGGTGCTCTTCTCGGCTGAGAAGCCCCAAGTCGAGCATATCGCTAAGGATCGCGATCTTCCGACGGCCCTTGCCTACCTTGGCGAGCACGTCCAGGGCGCCTTTCATGGACGCGGGGTCGGAATTGTACGTGTCGTTGATCAGCGTGACGCCGGTGACCGTGGTGTGAATCTCCAGCCGCATCGGCGAGGGACGAAACGTCTCAAGGCCTGCCCGAATCGCCTCGATCGATGCGCCGAGCAGCTTAGCGCACGCGGCCGCGGCAAGCGCATTGAGCACATTGAACCACCCCGGAACCGGGAGCGTCACATCAACCTCATCACCGAAGAGACGAATGCGGAAATGATGGCCCCGCTCTGGAAGCGGCGTCACGTCGATCGCTCCCACATCGGCAGTGTCCGAAAGCCCGAACGTGACCGGCCGGCACGAAAGCCGCGGCATGATGCTCATGCTGAGCGGATCGTCAGCGTTCACCAGGAGGAACGATCCTGCCCCAAGCCGTGCAAACAACCGCTGCTTTTCTTCGAGGGTGGTTTCAAGGCTGCCAAGGCCTCCAATGTGGGCCTTGCTGATTACGGTAAGGATGCCGTGGTCCGGCCGGATCATCCGTTCCAACCGGTCCATTTCACCGGGAAGGCTTATGCCCGCTTCGATGACCGCCACTTCATGTTCCGGCCTGATGCCAAGGACGCCCAGAGCGGCCCCGATCTGGGTATTGTAGGACAAGGGCGAACGGTAGGTCTTCCGCTCCAGACAGAGAATCGACGCGAGCATCTCCTTGACGAGGGTCTTTCCATTACTCCCCGTAATTCCTATTATGATCCCGGAATAGCGCGCCCGATACGCCGCGGCCAGCTCTTGGAGCGCTGCTAGAGTATCAGGCACCTGAACGACGGTCCTGCCGGGCGGCGACGAAAGGGCCGAAAGATCCTCTCGGCTTACTACCGCGGCCTTTGCTCCGGCCTTGAGCGCCTCCTCCACGAAGTCATTGCCGTTGAAATGCCGGCCTTTGATCGCCCAGAAGATGTGGTCTTCACCAATGGGCTTGCGGGTATCGATGGAGATCCCCGATACCGCCCCTACTCCAGGCCCGATTACTTCGACGGGTCGAATGATGCGGATAACCTCAGCGAGATCAAGGAACCCCACGTTGTCGATGCCGTGGTTCTCGACGATCTGCGATTGTGCGGAAATCGTCATGGGTTCTTTAACGCTCCTCGGAAAACCTCGGTAGCTTCGCGGGATTCGCCCACGCGTTCGTGGCTCCTCATCTAGCACGAGGAGCGCCGAAAAACAAGTGAACCGCCTCGAGATGTCATTCACGCAATCGGGTGAATATTGTATCGATTCGGCCCCGAGGAGGAGTATAATAGAGCGTCGGTAGATGTCTGCGCTTGTTGGATCTGCAGCGACGCCGGCCCCTATTGATTAGACGCCGTGGAACCGCCCGAAAGACGAGCGAATATGAAAGAAGAAGAGCAACTCCTGCGGAAAGTCATCGGCATGTTCCGCCTCTGCCGAATCGAGGACCATGTGGTAGGACAGGTTACCCTGAAGGTTTCAGCCCTCTCGCTCCCTCGTCTCGCCGCAATGATTGGAGGGATCGACGACATCGAAGGGAAGATTAAGCAAATACCTGGAATCATGAGCTATGAGCCGAGCATCGGATGGCGAGGCGCCTCCGTTGTGGTGACGTACGATCCGTCGGTCTTCCCGTACGAATTGTGGCAAGACCTCTGCTCGCCTGGGGACGATCCAGCGTTCGAGCTTTCCGTGATGGAGCGAATTCGTGCGCTCTACGAAGGCAGCGGAATGAGTGCAGCGAGCTGACAAGACTGTTGGAGCCCGAGTTGATGAATGACGACCAACGCCCAATGGAATCCGGATCTCCGAACTCGGGGGAAGACGAACCCATTGAAATTCCGATCGATGGGGTGCTGGACCTGCACATGTTCTCTCCGAAGGAGTTGCCGGGGCTTTTGGACGATTATCTTGCAGCGTGCCTGGCAGAAGGAATACATGATGTCCGGATCATCCACGGCAAAGGCAAAGGGACCCTCCGAGACCGGGTCAGGTCCATCCTGAAACAGCACCCGCTTGTGCAAAGCTTCTCACCCGCGGGAGAAGACGCGGGAGGCTGGGGCGCGACATTGGTTCATCTGCGCAGTGGGACCTGGTAATCCTTGGCGTCGCCGAACTCTCGGCTCTTCCCTTTCAACAGCTTGTCCTTCGGCACGGCCATGAGCGTGACCATCGCCTTGGCGACCGATACTTCCTTGCCGCTTCTTCTCAGGTCAAAAACCTCCGATTCCGAAACGATGATCTGGCGGCCGGTACGGATCACCTTTGCATGACACGTGAGCGCGTTTCCAAATGCCGGTCTGAGGAAGTTGATCTTGAACTCGATGGTCAGGATCTGCATCTCTTCGGGGACAACCGTGAACGCCGAGTATCCGGCCGTGTGATCCGCCATCGTGGCCATCACTCCCGCATGAATGAAGCCATCCTGCTGGCGGTGGTCGTCAGTGATATCGACGCGGCTGTCAAAGCGGCCCCACTCGGCATGGACGGCCCTGAGCCCGCAATATCTTATGAACCCGCGTTCGTAGTCCGCCTTGATGAATTCTGCTCTTTCCATCGTGATTTTACGTTCTTGCATATGACTTTCTTCCGTCTGGACCAGAATGTCGCCCGAGAAGCGAGGGGATTCTAATCTTGCCATAATCGCCAAGCTTCTGATATCATGTTTTGTTAGCTCTTCGCAAAGCGTACTATTACGCTCGACATCTCGATCCGGCGGTCAGCGGGCGGGGTTGCTCGCGATATCTGCCGACATGCTGCGCGCCACGCAACAGAAAGCGGGGTGAAGCGGGATATTAACTCTGACGCCAAAGCCAAGGCTCAGAACCGAAGGCGGTTGCGCCGCGGGCGGCCCGGACGGAACTGCGAAGGTCTGTGAATTACATTGCGAAACGGAGAGCATTATGACCAAGAAGTACGTTTTCGCGTTTGCTGAGGGAGATGGCAAGAACAAGAAGTTACTCGGGGGGAAAGGGGCAAACCTCTGCGAAATGACGCAGATCGGACTCAACGTGCCCCCAGGATTCGTCATCAGCACGGAAGCGTGCCTGGACTATCTGGCTTCGCCAAACAAGCAGCTCCCCGAAGGGCTTCTCGACGAAGTACGCGAGCATATACGACGTGTGGAAGAAGCCACCGGACGGGGCTTCGGCGATCCGGACAACCCGCTTCTGGTTTCCGTTCGCTCCGGGTCGGCTCTTTCCATGCCGGGTATGATGGATACCATCCTGAACCTCGGCCTGAACTCGGAAACACTCAAAGGCCTTATCAAACAGACCAATAACGAGCGATTCGCGCATGACGCGTACCGGCGTTTCATTCAACTTTTTGGCAAAGTCGCCATCGGCATCCCGGACGAATACTTCAATCAAACTCTCGAAGCCATCAAGATTAAATCCGGCGCGCTCTCCGACACGGACCTTACCCCCGCTGACCTTCAGGAGATCAGTGATCTATTCCTCCACGTGATCGAGGAACAGGCACTGCGGCCCTTCCCCGAGGATGTCTGGGAGCAGCTCACCATGGCGATCGCCGCGGTATTTGACTCATGGATGGGCAAGCGTGCGGTGGATTACCGCCGCGAATTCAAGATAACGCCTGAGATGGCCAATGGTACGGCAGCCAACGTGGTGGCCATGGTCTTTGGAAATATGGGCAACGACAGCGGCACGGGAGTGGGCTTCACCCGAGATCCGGCCACGGGCGAAAACAAGATGTTCGGCGAATATCTCGTTAACGCGCAAGGCGAAGACGTGGTGGCCGGTACCCGCACGCCCAAACCGATTCAAGCAATGGCCACAGAAATGCCCGACCTGTACCACCAACTGGAAGATCTCCGCGATAAACTCGAGAAGCATTACCGCGAGGTCCAGGATTTCGAGTTCACCATTGAGCGTGGGACCCTTTATTGCCTCCAGACCCGCAACGGCAAGATGAACGCCACGGCGATGGTGCGCACTTCGGTGGAGATGGTGGCGGAAGGGCTCCTGTCCAAGGAAGAAGCCCTCCTGCGCATCAATCCCGAGCACTTGGAGCAGTTGCTTTATCCAGGGCTTGATCCCAATTTCAAGGCTACACCCCTTGCGCAAGGACTGCCGGCATCGCCGGGAGCTGCTTCAGGCAAGTGTGTCTTCGACGCAGACACCGCGGAAGCTCGGGGAAAAGCAGGCGAAAAAGTGATCCTCGTACGCGAGGAGACGAAACCGGAAGATATTCACGGTTTCTTCGCGTCCCAAGGAATCCTGACCAGCCGCGGGGGCAAGACTTCTCACGCTGCTGTGGTGGCGCGCGGCATGGGCAAGCCTTGCGTCGCGGGAGCGGAAGGCATCCGGGTGGACGTACTCCACAGACAGGCGCAAGTGGGTGACAAGATCATCCACGAAGGGGAAGTAATCACCATCGACGGAGCGACGGGAAACGTGTACCTCGGCGAGATTCCCACGGTGGTTCCTGAGTGGAGCAAGGAACTCGACACGCTTCTCGGCTGGGCCGACTCCGTGGCGCGGCTTGGAGTACACGCCAACGCCGACACTCCGGAAGACGCCGCCCGCGCCCGTAAGTACGGGGCCAAGGGTATCGGTCTATGCCGGACTGAGCGAATGTTCAACGCGCCGGACCGACTTCCCAAAGTGATCGACATGATCCTGGCGGAAACCCTCGAGGATCGGGAAGCCGCGCTTGATGTTCTTCTGCCGATGCAACGAAGCGATTTCATCGGCATCTTCAAGGCCATGTCCCCGTACCCGGTGACCATCCGGCTGCTCGACCCCCCGATACATGAATTCCTTCCCTTCGAGCACGAACTTACGCAGCAACTCAGAGACCTGAAGGAATTGCGGCAGGCCGTGGATACCGCGGGACGGATGTTCGACACGATCAAGCTCCTGGACCAGGACATCCACGGAGAGTTTTCAGCCGGGATAGAGAAGCTCCCGGTCCGGCTAAGCGCTCTCGATCCCGAGCGACTGGAACAGGTAATTGAGAAGAAGACGCTCATGCTCCAGCGGGCGCGTACACTGCGGGAAATCAATCCGATGCTCGGACACCGAGGCGTCCGTCTGAGCGTTACTTATCCCGAGATATATTGCATGCAAATCCGGGCTATCCTCGAAGCCGCGGCCACGTGCCTCACCGAGGGCGTGGAAGTGCACCCGGAGATTATGGTCCCGCAGGTGTGTTCGGTGTCGGAGCTCGAGTGGGTGCGGCGGTGCGTGGATGAGATTCAGCGGGACGTCCAGGACGCGTACGGCGTATGGATCGATTTCAAATTCGGAACCATGATCGAGGTAGTTCGAGCGTGCATTACCGCAAACGAACTGGCGAGCGTTGCGGAATTCTTCTCCTTTGGCACCAATGACCTTACTCAGGCAACGTTCTCTTTCAGCCGTGAAGACGCGGAAAACAAATTTCTCCCCGACTATCAGAGCAATGGACTTTTGACTGAAAATCCGTTCGAATCCCTCGATGTGAAAGGCGTGGGCGGACTAATGAGGATCGCGGTGGAGAACGGTCGCAAGTCTCGACTCGATCTCAAGATCGGCATCTGCGGCGAGCACGGAGGGCATCCGGCATCCATCCGTTTTTGCCACGAGGTCGGACTGGACTATGTGTCGTGTTCCGGACCGCGGGTGCCCATAGCACGCCTCGCCGCGGCACATGCCAACCTGGTGAGAAAGCAGTTCGACGTGTAACAGACCGATTGTAAGTAGCTTGCGCCTGAAGCTGAGGCGGCATCCGGCCGCCTCACTGCTTCTATCGCACATTGGTATGAGATGTGAATCTCAGCTCCAGGTATTTCATTGTTACCATCGACACCGAAGGGGACAACATCTGGTCGAAGCCCCGCAAAATCACATGCCGTAACGCTCGATTCCTTCCACGATTCCAAGCTCTGTGCGAATCATACCACCTCAAGCCCGTATACCTCACCACGTACGAAATGGCGACTGATCCGTTCTTTCAGGATTTCGGGCGGGATATTGTCGCTCGAAACGCAGCAGAAATCGGGATGCACCTCCACGCGTGGAATACCCCTCCCCAGCACCGGCTGACCGACGACGATTACGGTAACCAACCTTACCTTACAGAGTATCCGGTCGAGGTAATGAGGGAGAAAGTCGAATTTCTGACCCAACTTCTCAGGGAAACGTTCCAAGCCGACGTCATCAGCCACCGCGGCGGACGGTGGGCGTTCAACGAGGTGTACGCGAGTATCCTTATCGAGAATGGTTATTCAGTTGATTGCTCAGTGACCCCCCACATCTCCTGGAAAGCTCATCTCGGAGCACCTGACGGAAGTGGAGGTCCTGATTACACCGGCTTTCCCTATCGTTCGTACTTCCTGGATCCGCATGATATCAGCCGTCCGGGACTATCCAAACTGCTGGAGGTGCCGGTAACGGTGTTGCCGGAGCGAAGGACCGCGCTTCACAGGCTGGTTGAGACCCTAAATCCGCGAAATACCCTCAGGCGCGTGGTAAACCTGCTGCAACCCCCGTTCCGCATGCTCAGCTTGCGCCGCGGGCGCCTGTCCAGTCTGAAAGCTATTGTGGAGCGATGTCTGGCTGAAGATCGAGAATACGTGGAATTCATGACCCATTCATCGCAGCTTATGCCGGGTGGGAGCCCGGCCTTCCCCACCGAACGAGACGTGAAACGAGTCTACGACGTGATGGAAGAGCTTTTTGCATTTGTAACAAGCAGCTTCACGGGATGCACGCTTGCCGAATACGCGGAAATCATGCGCTCACGAGCGTGATTCAAATTGGCCGCTCTGGCGGCACCAGACTGTAAATATGGATCGATCCCTTGAAGTTCTTGAACGTCATGGCACCTCGATCGAACAGGATAAGCTTGTCACGGATGCGCCGCGCAGTCTCGGGCCCCACAAGGATGTCGCCGTCTTTGGATGTGGCCGCCAAGCGCGAGGCAAGGTTCGTGACTGACCCGGACGCAGTGAAAGTCATTCTCGTACCCGACTCTCCGCTGAACCGGCTCATTCCTACCGAGGCCACGCCGGAGTTGATCCCCATATTTACCACGAGCGGAAAAAACAGCCCGTCGAGTTCTTTGTTTATCTCCTCGGTCCGCCGACGGATTTCCCGCGCCGCGGTCGCAGCGCTCAGCGCATGTTCCTCCGGGTCTCCCTGAAAGATCGCCATCAGGCCGTCGCCTGCTGTCTCGTTCACATCACCGCCGTGGCAGCAAATAATATCGAGAAAAGCCGAGAAGTACTTTTCGATCACGAAGTTGACCTTGTCTCGAGTCAGAGACTCGGTGATGCGGGTGTAATCGGCAACATCGAGAAAGAGTATCGAGACGTCGATCTCCTTTTTCTCGAAAGCCGGCGCCTCAGGGTTCTTTTCGACGATGCGTCGAACCGTCTGAGGTATAAATGGGCTCACATGAGACATGATCATCTCGAGGGTGAGCTTTTCCATGGCCATTCTCGCGAATTTCCTGGCGTTGACGATTGTGTTGGTGGCCAAGTGAACGAGATCCATGAGTAGTACCATGTCCCGGTCGCCCAGCGTCCGCCCCGGCGCTGCTACCACATTGAGCACTGCGAGAGGCTCGCCTCCATCGTAGATCGGCATGGCAACCTCGCAGATTCCCGGCG
>JAIWNO010000006.1 GCA_020216785.1 Desulfomonile sp. | reverse complement strand
GGTCCTCCCAAGGAGGCGTTTTTTCCGGGTCCCCGGCGAGCGTACATTGAAACGCGGCGGGCTCGCCGATGGCGCGCGCCACCATTTCCTTTCCCCGCTTGCACAGCTGGCAGTTCACATGCTCCTTCTTGACCGTGCAGTGCAGTGGCCGCGTGTACCTGGGCGCGTCCGGATCGACCAGGATCAGGCACGCCTCGGTCGCTTGCGGAATCGTCACTTTCACTTCGTCCCGGATTGTCTCCAGGATGTCGCCGATATTGAGCGTCGCGGTGATCTTCTCGGCAACCCGCAACAGGTTTTCGAACCGTTCCTTATAGAGCGCAGGGTCATGAGTGATCATTTGCTTGCCTTGAATGCGGCGTGCCAACGCGGAATCGTTTCGTATCGGTCCGCGGGTATTATTATAGCGGAAATGTCATTGGAACCGCGCTTCTTGCTGCACGAGCCCGCGGGGCACTCGGCACCTCCGCCATCAGAGAGTTCGATGAGCCCACGAGTTACAGCATAGGACAAGACGTGCCTGATGTGCCTTGACTTAAGTCAAGCCATGATCTGATACGGATGCGCAATCAAATAGCCGACAATCGCGGACAAGTACTGGTAGGACAGGCAAGAGGCTTATCCCACCACGACAAGGATGTCACTTGCTTGAAAGCGCATCGATATGAGGAGTACGCGTGGCGCTCGCCAGGAGCGGTGTGAGAGATTATTCCCACCAAGAGCGTCGCGACCTACTCGATTTCCAAAAGCCCTTCAGAGTGGGTGCCCAAGACCTCGCCGATTTCGGACGCCACCGCGACGCCTTCAGTCTTGAGCGTCTGCTGAAATGCCTCGAAGCGGTCGGCAGGGACGCCGAGGAGCAGCCCGCCCGAGGTCTGCGGGTCAAACACGAGGTCCACAGTGATTGGGGTTACTCCGGGGGCGATTGTGGTCCATGGTTTGAAGAAGTCTCGATTCGACCGCGCACCGCCCGGCACCAGGCCCATGGACGCCGCCTCGAACGCGCCTTCCAGGAGAGGAATGGTCGCAGAATGAATCCGGACGACACAACCGGACGCGCGGGCCATCTCCACGAGATGCCCGCCCAGGCCGAAACCGGTGACGTCCGTGCAGGCACGAAGTCCGAAGCTGACCGCAACTTCCGATGCCTTCGCGTTGAGGGAGCACATGGACGCGACCATCGCATCCACCGCAGCGTCCGATGCCAGACCGCCCTTGAGCGCGGTCGCCACCATTCCCGTACCGATGGCCTTCGTGAGGATGATTCGCTCGCCGGGGCGAAGACCGGAATTGAACATGATGCGATCGGGATGCACCAAACCGGTGACGGACAAGCCGTACTTCGGTTCATTATCGTCAACGCTATGTCCGCCAACCAGCGCGACCCCCGCCTCTTTGAGGATATCCAGGCCGCCGTGAAGGATCTCCCGCAACGGCTCGAGCCCGACCGCCACCGTGGGAAAACACACCACATTCATTGCTGTGATCGGGCGGCCGCCCATCGCGTACACGTCGCTCAATGAATTCGCCGCGGCCACGCGGCCGAAAATGCGCGGGTTATCCACGATAGGCGTAATTATATCAATGGTTTGAACGATCGCTGTCGCTTCGTCCAGCCTGTACACACCCGCGTCCTCGGAACCGTCAATCCCCGCTATCACGTTGGGATCGCGAGGAATATCCATTCCGCAGAGCGCCCGGTCCAGGTCCCCCGGACCGATTTTGGCCGCTCAGCCCGAAGTCCTGGAGAGTGTGGTCAGCCGGATCTTCTCCTGCATGACAACCATCCAATCAGTATTGTGGAGCAGGCCTTCCAGCCTGCTTGCGCAAACACAGTCGGTGGCAAGCTGGAAGAGACTGTCTCAGAATCCGTACAAAAGCTGCCATCGTAGCATGAATACCCCTCACCCTAACCCTCTCCCTGAGGGAGAGGGAACCAAAAATCAGCTCCACAGGCCTCCCTCTCCCACGGGGAGAGGGCCGGGGTGAGGGTGACAAAGACACATCCCAGAGTCGATCGTGCTACGATTTTCAACTTCTCCCGAGTTTGAGACAGTCTCGGAAAGCCTGCCCCACTCAGCATTCACCACTTATTCCATTGCCGCTGCGTGTTTACCACACACCGGATCATGTCAAACCAGCGCGTTTTCAATCGCCCTGCGGCACTCGCAATCGGTGAACGTAATACGAGGCAAAGCCTGAAAGAAGATCCGCTTCACGTTCTCCACGTTTTTGCGCATGGTCGTGGCAATCATTTCCCACGTAACCGGCTCTTCGCTCTCGTGCCACGCGTCGTAATCCGTGCTCATCGCGACCACAGCATAGCAGATTCCCGCCTCGCGTGCGAGTACCGCCTCCGGCACCGTGGACATGTTGATGATGTCGCCGCCCCATATGCGGAACATGCGGCTCTCGGCCCGAGTGGAGAACCGCGGGCCCTCAATGGTGACGATGGTACCTTTCGGGTGAAACACAACCCCTTCCGCCTTCGCTGTCTCAATGAGAACCTTTCGCAGTCGTTCGCAAAACGGGTCAGCCACGGCGATGTGCACAACCTGGTCGCCCTCGTGGAACGTGGATTTCCTGGTCGTTGTTCGGTCGATGAACTGGTCGGGAAACACGAGGTGTCCCGGCTCGATCTCTTCCCGGAGGGACCCACACGCGGTGGTAGCGATAATGTGAGTGACGCCTTCGTCTTTCATTGCCCAAATATTCGCCCGGTAGTTCACAGAAGACGGTCGGATGCGGTGTCCTTTGCCGTGACGCGAGATGAGCATCACCTCTACCCCATCGACCTTACCCACAATCAGGTCCGACGAGAGCGAACCGTACGGAGTGCCCTTCTTGATCGTCTTCATGTTAGTGAGAAAATCGGGATCGTCAAAGCCCGAGCCCCCGATCATGCCGATCTTGACCACGGGAACCCTCCAATGCATGAGATTTCGAGCTGCTGCAGCGTAGGTCGATGCGAAAGCCCCACGAAGCTGAAAATAGTGCATTCTAGACAGTCGTGGCGTGGATCGTCAACCAAAAGCAACATGCCAGGAGCAACGCTTCAGTTTCCTCCGGGCTACCCTTGACAGTCGCGTCAGTACGAGGAGTGAAACGATGAAGCAATTTCCATTGGTGAAGCGTCGGAGATTGCTCCACTGCGCTCGCAATGACAAGTTCAACCGTGAGATCCAGCCCTACTTAACTGAAGGGTTACAAATGAGACCAGTTTTTGCTTGACATTTCGGAAGGTTGTCAACTAGATTTCGCACGAATGGTGAGGTTCGAGTGGGTAACGTTTCCCCCGGAGGGGAGGTACTCTCTGCCGGCATTGAAATTCATCCTCACAGTTGTTGTGATATTCCTGTTGGCCGCGGTTGCTGCCATGCCGAGACCCGGGCTCGCACAAGCGCAGGCCAAAGGTGAAGTCGTTCTGCTGGGAGTGAAGAAAGCCGACCGTATCGGAGAAAAGGCTGCCTATCCCGACGGAAAGCCCGATGCAGTGTTTTCTCTGAACCTTGCACCTCGGACCCTCCGGTCCAATGTCACCTCAATAGAGGTGCGGACTACCTCCGGCCCGCCTATCGTGTGGACCACCAACCCCCGAGATCCAAACGCGCGATTTCTCGGTGTCGCCACGGCAAGGCGACCCTCGCTGGTTATCAACTCGGGGGGGACCGCGCTCAGCGTGCCGCCCGAGGACGCCGGACAGCTTCTGCTCTTTGCATCGGACGACGGCCGATTCTCTGAGCCGCGGCGAGCGTACCAAGTGAGAATCCTTTACGAGGACGGTTCGACATCCGTGATTCCCGTCCGGGCCGATATTCGGGCAGCGGCGGAGGGTCCGACAGACCGCGGGGCTGCGTTTGGCGTCCGCATGTCTGCCGTGCTCAAGGGGATCTCCAACTTCGACGCGGTCAATCCTGGGCGCGAAATCAAAGGGGATGACAAAGCCGACGGGCTTTTTGTGCTTACCGTGGAAGCCGCGGACAAAGAAATTACCGGCATTCAAATACAAAACACGGATGGAGAGCGCTCTGTTTGGGATACTGTCCCCGGAAGCAAGAACCCTGCAATCGGCGTGGCTTTCATGTCCGATCCGGTGCGGCTGCTGAACCGGCGCAACGGTTCGGTTTCAATCCCTGTGAAAGATCGAGCCGATCTCTATCTTTACGTCGCTGACAATGGAAGCATTGCGAAAGGGAACACGTCGTACCGTGTGACGGTCACCTTTGCGGACGGGGGTGTCTCATGGTGCGCCGCGACGAAGCCCGTCCAAGAAACCCGGCCCGAGCTTCCGCCCGGACCGCAGCCGCGGCCTCCGACAGCATCATCGCCTCCGGCACCGCCGGCTCCGGGACAACCACCTCCGCCGCAAGCGCCGCTTCCGCCGGCTCCTCCTCCCATGCCCAAGCCGCAGGCCGTCACCTCGGTGAACTTTCTGGCCACTTGGCTCGGCTTTGCCGGAACCGACGCGGTGGGCCGCTATCGCGAGCTCAAGCCGGACACGGAGGCTGACGCTGTCTTCGGCCTGGATATCGACATCAACCCGCGGCGCGCAATTACCGGTATTGAGATTCAGAGCTTGGACGATCCGAAAAAGACGTGGAGCACCGGCCCCACTCCAGCGGGAGCGTGGGGCCTGGGTGTGGCGTACCAGAGTTCCCCGAAAAACCTGCTGAACAATCCCGACGGCTCGGTCCGAATCGACTTGGATCGCCGCGACCAGTTTCTGCTCTACGCGGCTGATCCCGGCAACCTCGCTACCACATACCACCGAATGAGAATGGTGATCCACTTGGACGACGGGTCATCGTATCAGCAATATGTGCGCACAGCATACGGAACAACTCCCACAGTCGCGCCTGATCCAGGGGCCGCAGCGCGGGCGCGCGGCATTATCACGTGTGAGTTCCGCGGCTTTATTGTGGACCTTGTGAACAGTTCCACCAGGCCCGGCAAAGACGGATACCTCGACGGGACTTTCTTCTTGCAGCTCAAAGTGGACGACAAGACCCTCACGAAGGTCGAGATCAAGGACTCTGCCGGCAAGGTTCGGTGGTCGAGCGATCCCAAGGCGCCGGCCATGTTCCTCGGGGTGGCGCTCTATCCGGAAATTCAAAAGTTAGTCAACCTCAAAGGCGGACCCATGAACGTTCCGGTTTCCGGCCGAAAAACCTTTTACCTTTACGCCGCGGACAACGGCCTCCTCTCGAAGCCCGAAACCAAGCTCACTGCTGAAGCCGCCTTTTCCGACAAGACGACCCTAACCGCAGACGTGATAAAGTGGTAGGAACTTCCTCTCCTGGAGTTACTCTCCATGAAAGCGATGGTGCTGGAATCTCCGCGACCGGTTGAGCTGGCGCCGCTCAACCTTGCCGATATTCCCGTTCCGGAGCCGGGACCGGGCGAAGTACTGCTGCGTATCCTGGCGTGCGGCGTGTGTCATACGGATCTTCATACCGTTGAAGGTGATTTGGCGCTGCCGAAGCATCCGTTGATCCCCGGTCACCAAGTAGTGGGCCGCGTGGAACGATCGGGCCCGGCTGCAACACGGTTTAAGCGGTCCGATCGCGTCGGCGTAACTTGGTTTTATTCGAGCTGCGGCACATGCCGTTGGTGTCGAGAAGGTCGCGAAAACCTTTGCCCTTCCGCGCGCTTCACCGGGTACCATGCTGACGGTGGATACGCTGAGTACATGGTAGCGCCCGAATCATCTGTTTTCCCCATACCCGAGGTCTTCTCCGACGCTGAGGCTACCCCGCTCCTTTGCGGCGGCGTCATCGGGTACCGCGCGATGCGCCTCAGCGAAATCAAGCCTGGCGGAAGGCTCGGCATGTTCGGATTCGGCAATTCCGCGCATGTGGTGATTCAGCTTGCAGTCAAGAGAGGCTGCCGTGTGCACGTTTTCACAAGGAGCTCGGCCCACCGGGAACTCGCACGCGAACTCGGCGCTGTTTGGACCGGCACCGCCCAGGATACGCCGCCCGAGCCCTTGGATAGTTCAATCGTATTCGCACCAGCGGGGCCGCTCGTGCTCGATGCGTTGCGCACCCTCGACCGCGGAGGCACCCTCGCGCTTGCAGGCATCACCATGACGCCCATTCCAGAGATGGACTACAGCCTCATTTACGGTGAGCGGACCGTACGCAGCGTTGCCAACACCACGTGCGCGGACGCGGAGGAGCTTCTCCGGGAAGCGGCGGCAATCCCTGTGCGGACTGTCGTAGAATCTTTCCCACTCGAACGGGCCAACGAAGTCCTTCGGATGATGAAGACCAGCAAGCTGAGAGGCGGCGCCACGTTGATACCGTGAGAATAGACGGCCTTGACACGAGAGGTCCGCTCCTTTAGTCTAAAAATATATCCATCGCATTTAGAAAACATGGCTGGTCGGCCGACGACGCGGAGGCTTACGTGATCGTCGCACAGAGAAAACCGTTTGCAGAAATCCGGGACATGCTCGGTGGGCGCTCTCGAGTGCTCGTAGCCGGGTGCGGCACGTGTGTGGCCGTGTGTCTTGCGGGCGGCGAAAAAGAGGCCACGCTTCTCGCGTCACAGTTGATGCTCGCGGCCGATCTTCAGAAACGCGATTTCCTCGCCACCGCTGCGACAGTTGAACGACAGTGCGACCGGGAGTTCCTCCAACTTCTTCGTGATCGGGTGGCTCAGGCCGACGCGGTCGTCTCGCTGGCGTGCGGCGCGGGAATTCAATTTCTGGCCGAGATGTATCCCGACGTGCCGGTGTTCCCCGGCGTGGATACAAGCTTCATCGGCGTGGCGGAAGACGCGGGCCTCTGGACTGAGCGCTGCAGGTCGTGCAACCAGTGTTGGCTCGGCATGACCGGCGGGATTTGTCCCGTGACGATGTGTGCGAAAGGACTGTTGAACGGACCATGCTCCGGAACGGTCCACGGTAAATGCGAAGTCGATCCGGAGCGTGAATGCGCGTGGGCAGCCATCTACGAGCGACTTGAGCGGCAGTCTCGCCTGGACATGGTCGATGCGCCTGCTCCTCTGATGAAACACAATCGCTCCACCCGGCCGTCCCGGGTGATTCATCCCGCATACAAGAAAAGGTTCTCCATTGGCTGACAGCATATGCGAAAGAGTCAGGTCCGGCTCGTTTGAGGTGGTCGGCCGTCTCGATCCTCCAAGGAATGGAAATCTGTCTCAGTTGGTGGCTTTGGCCGCTTCATGGAAGGGCAAGATCGGCAGTGTGCTCGTCACGGACAATGCCTCCGCGAGATTGGGCGGCTCTGCGCTGCTGACCGCCGAACGGCTTGGCCGGGAAGGAATCGAGCCGATCCTCACGGTTTCATGTCGTGACGGCAACCGGATTGCATTGGGATCGACCGTGCTCGGTGCGGTCGCGGCCTCCCTGAGGACATTGCTGTGCGTTTCGGGCGATCATCCGGCCTTCGGCGATCATCAGGACGCGAAGCCGGTTTATGATATGGATTCCGTGCAATTGATCGCGATGGTCCGGAACATGGAGCAAGGCCGTGACGCGAGCGGCAACGAATTGGAACCGCTGCCGAGGTTTTGTCTCGCGGCCGCGGCCTGTGCCTCGGCCGATCCGCTTGCTCCCCAATTGTCCAAAGCCCGGAAGAAAGTCCGGGCGGGGGTCGATATCTTTGTCACCCTGCCCGTCTTCCGCGTAGACCAGCTCGAGCCCTTTCTCAATGGTTTGGGCGAAATTTCAGTCAAGGTGATCGCTGGAGTATTGCTTCCTCGTTACGAAGAAGTGGTCAGCTACAAGGACGGCTCCATCCCGGGCACATTCATACCTCACGATCTGGTGGAACAATGGCGGGCGATGGATCCGGGAGCCTTTAGCTCAGCATCGGCTGACCACGTGAAGCGGCTTGTGGCCGACCTGCGATCGTGGGGTAAAGTCGCGGGGGTTTGCATCTCCGCACCTGGACGGGAAGACGAAATCCTCGGAATCTTGTAAACGTTCGGAAGCTGCCGGGTATGCAAACAGACTCGCTCATCATAGGAGGCGGTATAGCCGGGCTCTGGTGCGCCCGCGAGCTGTCTCGCCTCGGCCTATGTGCGACGGTTGTCGAGAAAGCGCCGATCCTGGGCGGCCACGTGCAAGGATATTGCTGCAAGGCGACCGATACGTGTCAACGCTGTGGAGCGTGCTTACTCGAAGAGGCGCTGGCCGATGTGCAAGGGTCGGACTCGGTGACCTGCCTCGTGCGATCCGAGGTGCTGCAGCTTGAGCGTGCGAACGGGGGGTTTGCGATCAAGGTGCTTACAAAGCCGGAACGCGTTGATGCGCAACTTGAGGAACTCTCCATCGAGACGCGCTCCCTCGTGCTCGCGACCGGATTCAAGCCTTTCGATCCAACCGAGAAGCCGCGTTTCGGCCACGGCCGCATTTCCGGAGTGATGACCGCGCTCGAACTCGATGAGTTGCTGCGAAACGGGGCGTTCGCAAAGCTTCGACGCGGGCGCGACATCCATTCCGTCGCGTTTATTCAGTGCGTGGGCAGCCGGGACGCGAAGCTCGGCCGGAACTACTGCTCCCGCGTATGCTGCGGCTACGCGATGCGACTGGCTCGGCTGTTGCGAAGCCGCTTTTCCGACATGCAAACCGCCATGTTTTACATGGATCTGCAGACATTTGACCGCGACTTCGAAAAGCGTATTCAGGAGGCCGCTCGTGAGGTTCGGCTCGTGCGCGCCATTCCATCCGAAGTGCGGATTGGCACAGGAGGGAGACCGGAACTGATCTACGAAGGTACAGGCGATGTGCGCGTGGCAGAGGAGCACGACCTCGTGGTATTGAGTGTGGGCATTCACCCTAATCCGGCGATCGCGTCCCTCGTGAACCAAATGGGCATTCGGCTTAACGAGGACGGCTTCGTGGGACACGGAGCGGAGGATGTCAACACCGGTATCGAGGGCGTATTCGTCGCGGGGACCGCGCAAGGCCCGAAATCGATTGCAGACAGCGTCTCCCATGCGATGAGAGCAGCGGGGCAGGTCGCTGCATTTCTCGATCGCTCAGGAGGGCGGCCGTGAAGCCACCGCCACTGGAGTCGGTCTTTCTCACCCGCGGGCCCTTGCCGGACGCCAGGGACTATCGTCGCGTGCTGGTCGTCGGACGAGGCTCGATTGCCGATAACGCAGCGCGGCGCCTCTCCGCGGAAGGTTACGAGGTGTTGTCGGCAGAGGCCCGAAGCGACGCGAAATCCTCCCACGCGATCCTTGAAGAAGTACATGGGTTTGTCGGCGGCTTCGAGGCGACCCTCCGGACGCAAGCAGGACCCATAATTGAACGGGTGGGCAGGGTCGTCGCTGCGGATGAAGCCCGGCTCGTACCGAAATTTCAGGAATACGGTCTCAGCGCGTCGGAACGCGTGATTTCGCTGTCCGATTTCGAGGCGCTTGTTGCTGAGGATCGGCCGCTGCCACCCGCGCGGGGAGCATGGTACCACGCGGCTTTCCTCTGTGGGCTCGAAGGCGGCTCTGAACCGGCCTTGTTCGCGCGGGTGTTCGATGCGGTTGAGCGTCTCAGCACCAAAGAGCAAGTCCAGACCTATTTGTTCACCCGCAACGTGAAAGTCGCCGCAAATGGCCTCGAACGGCGCTACCAGCAGGCGCGGGATAACGGGACACTCTTTTTCAAGTTCGACGGACAAGGCCCTGCCTTCGAGATCGGCCCTGAAGGGCCGGTACTGATATTCGCAGATCCGCTCCTCGGTTTGGAGATGGAACTTGCAGCCGATGTCCTCGTAGTAGATGAGGAGTATTATCCGCCGGCGCTCGAGCAACTTCTGGACATCATCCCATCGGCCGGAGCAATGCAGCCGTTTCTTCAGCCGGAGTCGACCCGATTTCCCGGGGTTGAAACACCCAAAGCGGGAATCTTTGCCGTGGGGCCGGCACGTGGCAACTTCACTTCGGATGCCGCGGCTGGTGACCTGGAAGCGCTGTCTGCGGCCTTGCGTCGGGGTGAGCACAGTCAGCGGGCAGACTTGATGCCCGGCCCGCC